>WRMG01000006.1 GCA_009777255.1 Oscillospiraceae bacterium
AAGCTGATCGAGGGCTTTCTGTCGGAGCTGTGGAAGGACGACGGCTCAAAGCTTGCCGGAGCCATGCGCTACAGCCTTTTATCCGGCGGCAAGCGTATACGCCCCGTTATCACGCTGGCGTTCTGCGAGATGTGCGGCGGCAGGGCTGAGGACGCGCTGCCTGCGGCGTGCGCCGTCGAGCTGATCCACACATATTCGCTGATCCATGACGACCTGCCCTGTATGGACGACGACAACTTCCGGCGCGGCAGGCCCGCGAACCATAAGGTGTACGGCGAGGCTATGGCGCTGCTGGCCGGCGACGGTTTGTTGAGCTATGCCACGGTTTTGCTGTCCGGCAGGACGTCTGCTTTGGCCGATGCTGTCGGCGGAGCCGCGTTTGACATGGTGCGCGGTCAGGCGCTGGAAATCGAGGGCTGCGCCGATACGCGCGAGGTGTACAGGCTGAAGACAGGCGCGCTGTTTATCGCCGCGGCTAAAGCGGGCTGTATCATAGCAGGCGCGGGCGCTGAAGGTCTGGACGCGGCGGCGGCTTACGCCAACGCTCTGGGCTTGGCGTTCCAGTACAGGGACGACATGCTCGACATGGGCGGGCCCTGTTCGGACGGCATAGACCGCGCGGGGGAAATAATCAGGCTTACCGGCGCCGCGAAGGAAGCGCTCGCGCCGTTTGATAACAGCACATTCCTGCTGTCGCTTGCCGACAGCCTGTCCGAACGCGAAATGTAAGGGCGCGCGCCGCGCGTCCGCGGGTTATCCGCAGAGAGGTGACATTATTGCTGTTTTTAGTATCGTTTTTCCGTAATAACACGGACTGGCTGACGGGCAATTATATACTGAACGTGTCGGTTCTGGCGTTCTGCACCGCGCAGCTGGTGAAAATAATTATTTATTCGCTGATGAACAGAAAACTTGACTTCAGCCGGCTGTTTGAGTCCGGCGGTATGCCCAGCTCACACGCGGCCACCGTAACGGCGCTTGTTGCCACGGTTGGGAAGGTCTGCGGCACGGGGTCGCCGGAATTCGCAATCGCGGCGATCGTGGCGATGGTGGTCATGTACGACGCGCTGAATATCCGGCGCGCCGCGGGCGAACAGGCGAAGCGGATAAATTTTTTAATGGAGAACTGGCAGCATGTCAACACGCCGGAAGCGTTTGAGCGCCAGCTGAAAGAGCTGCTGGGGCACACGCCGTTTCAGGTTTTGATCGGCGCGCTTATGGGGCTTGCGTTCGGGCTGCTTATATGATAAACTGAGATACGGAGACGCGGTATTCTAGTCGGGCCGCCCGGGCTTGAAGACGGGCCTAAAAATCCGTTTGAGGGCACATCGATGAAGTCCCTTGTGCTTGCTTCTTACGCCCAGTTTGGGGTGGGTGCTGGGGGTTAAGGCTTCAGGGCCGGCCGCAATGGCATGCGGTCAACACCCTTTTGCCGTGGAGACCCGCTCTTGTGGAGCAATCCACGAAGCGGGGAAGAACCTGCATTGCGGCGAAAGCTGTGTGCAGAGTAGCCTGCCTTGAGTGGACATCGGCGGGATAGGGGATTAAACCACGCCGCCCGTGGCCGCGGAAGCGTGCTATCGCCCCTTGAAAGCCGGTCTGCAAAAGAGGCTAGAGTCCGGCGCGGCCCGTTATGGAAAACATCTAGACCGTCTTTACGGGGTTCCTGGGGGATTACAGTGCGTGCTTAACGGCAATTCGGTCCCGCGTGCGGTAACGCCGCGGCGTTCGCTTTAATGGGAAACCGCCCTGTTGGCGACGAGGGGCAGCGGACGGGGAAAGCCAACCGAACCTATGCCGCAAGATTTATCCCGGGAACCGTCTCCGTATACGCAACAGGAGGAATATATGAGTTACGTGTATAAAACAATAGAGAGCGACAAACTTTCTTCCGTTTTTGATTTGCCGCTGTCGCTGCTTGGCAAAAAGGTTGAAGTCATCATCAGGCCGCTGCCGGAAAAATTGACAGCGGAGAGAGGCTCGGCTTTCGGCTGCCTTAAAAAATATGCCGACCCGTCGCTTATACACGAAGAGGACGGTGTCTGGGAACGGGCGGTGGCGGAAAAGTATGCGGATAGCTGACGCGAATGTTCTTCTGCGTTATATCCTTGACGACCATGAAGAGTTGTCGTCTAAGGCCCGCCGGATTATTGACCGCAATGTAATTTATGTTCCTGTCGAGGTTCTGTGTGAGGTCGTGTTTGTTTTGCTGAAAGTTTATAAGGCGGAACGGAACGATATAGGCCGGCAGCTCTGTAGTTTTTTCGTGAAAACAAACTGTATATTGCCGAATAGGGAAGCTGTTCTGAAAGGGCTGGAGTTGTTCGCGGAAAACAATCTCGATTTTGTTGATTGTATTCTTGTCGGGTATATGAGCGTTGAAGGCGCGGAGATTGACACGTTTGATTCCAAACTGCTGAGAGTATTAAAAAGTTTTGAGTAATCAGTTATGAAAAAACGGGTGAAACCATCAATTAAATGGGCGCTTAGGCTGCTTTTGTGGTCGTTTGCCATCTCCATTGCGCTGACGCTTTTTTCGGCGCGCGCGCTGTCCGGCGCGGGGCTTATATCGGCGGCGCTGATTCTGCTGGTGTTCGTGGCGCTGGGCGTGGGCTTCGATATGCTGGGGGTCGCGGCGGCTACGGCGCTTGAAAAGCCGTTCCACGCCATGGCGGCGAACCGCGTAACGGGCGCCTCGGAGAGCATCAGGCTGATAAAAAACGCCGACAGGGTGGCGTCGTTTTGCAGCGATATGGTAGGCGACATCTGCGGCATTGTCAGCGGCGTCAGCTCGGCGGCGATCGTCACCGTCCTGACCCGGGACCTCTCGGCGTCCGTCACGGCCACGATGCTCGTGGTATCGGGGCTGCTGGCGGGGCTGACGGTGAGCGCCAAAGCGCTGTTCAAGCCGGTCGCCATGCGCCACAACACACAAATTGTCCTGATGATAGGGCGTTTGATACACATAGTTAAAGGAAAGTGAAATAATGCGGAAAAGGTCCGTGGCTGAACTGACGGCCGAATGCGCCGAGCTGCGCAAACGCCTTATAGCCAATATAGCCCAGACGGGCGGGCATCTCGCGTCGAACCTCGGCGCGGTGGAGCTGACGGTCGCGCTGCATCAGGTTTATAACACAGGCGTTGACCGCCTTATATTCGACGTCGGGCACCAGTGCTATACGCACAAGCTCCTGACCGGACGCGGGTTAAGCTCCCTGCGCGCTTACGGCGGCGTCGCGGGCTTCCCTAAACCCAGTGAGAGCGCGCACGACGCGTTCGTCTCCGGCCACGCGTCAACCTCCATCTCCGCGGCGCTGGGCATGGCGCGCGCGCGGAGTATCCTTGGCGGCGGCTATCATGTCGCGGCGGTGATCGGCGACGGCGCGCTCACCGGCGGCCAGGCGTATGAGGCGCTGGCCGACGCGGGGCACAGCGGGTTGGGGCTGGTCGTCATACTGAACGATAACGAGATGTCGATAACCCGCAATGTCGGCGGCGTGGCAAAGCATTTGGCGCGGCTGAGAAACGGCCAGCAGTACTTTAAGCTGAAAAGGGTTTACCACAGGATGGTGGTAAGCGTCCCGGGCGGACGCGCGGCGGACAGGACGCTGCACAGAATGAAAACGGGCATTAAGGAATACTTCTTCCCCAGCTCGCTGTTTGAGAGCATGGGCTTTACATACCTCGGCCCCGCCGACGGGCATGATCTGAAAACGCTGATACGCCTGCTGGAATACGCGAAAGGGCTGAACAAGCCCGTTCTGGTGCATGTCAACACGGTAAAGGGCAAGGGGTACGGCTTCGCCGAGCGGAACCCGTCGCGGTTCCACGGCGTCACGCGGTTTGACGTTGTCACGGGCGTGCCGGAGGCAAACGGCGAGCCGTCGTTCTCGTCGGAGTTCGGCAAAGCGCTCTTTGAGCTTGCCGTCAACGACAGGCGCATATGCGCCGTCACCGCCGCGATGGGCGACGCGACGGGGCTGAGGCAGTTTTCCAAAAAGCTGCCCAAGCGCTTCTTCGATGTGGGCATCTGCGAGGAGCACGCGGTCACGATGGCGGCGGGCATGGCGAAACAGGGGCTGCGCCCCGTCTGCGCGATATACTCCACTTTTTTGCAGCGGGCATATGACCAGATACTACACGACGTCGCAATACTGAATCTGCCGGTCATCTTTGCCGTTGACCGCGCGGGGCTTGTGGACGACGGCGAAACGCATCATGGCGTATTCGACGTTGCGTTTCTGAACAGCATACCGAACATGACGGTTCTCGCGCCCGCCTGCTATAACGAGCTGCGCACCTGCCTGAAATACGCGCTGGAGCTGAAATCCCCCGTGGCGATACGCTATCCGCGCGGGCCGGAGGGCGCGTACAGGGGAAATTCGCTGAAAAACATCATGCTCCGCAAGGGCGGCGACATTACCCTCGCCGTTTACGGCACAACGGTAAACGACGCGCTTGCCGCCGCGGGCATGCTGGCGGACGACGGCATATCGGCCGGCGTTCTCAAGATTATGCGCCTTACGCCCGTTGACGCGGCTTATATGCCCGAGAGCGGAAGGGTGCTGTTTGTTGAGGAGGTCTGCCGCGAGGGGTCGGTCGCCCAGCGCCTCGGGTACCCGGGCCTGGCGATAGACGGATTCGCCGCCCACGGCGCGCCTGAAAGCCTGCGCGCCGGGCTGGGGCTTGACGCGGCGGGCATTTACAAAGCCGTTAAAGCGCTGTGAAAATCAGGGCGGACCAGCTGCTGGCGGACAAGGGGCTTGTGCCAAGCCGCGAGCGCGCAAAAACCACGATCATGTCCGGTCTGGTATATATCGGCGAGGAGCGGGTGGACAAGCCCGGGCAGCTTGTAAACGAAGACGCGGAGATCACCGTGCGCGGCAATCAGGACGGCTTTGTAAGCCGCGGCGGGCAAAAGCTGGAAAAGGCGCTGAGCGTATTTGAGATCGACGTGGCCGGACTGAATATCATCGACGTGGGCGCCAGCACCGGCGGCTTTACGGACTGTCTGCTCAGGCGCGGGGCCGCGCATATCTGGGCGGTGGACGTCGGCTACGGGCAGCTGGCGTGGAGCCTGAGAAACGACGGGCGCGTCACCGTTTTGGAGCGCACGAATATACGCTATCTGACGCTCGATAGAATCGGGCAAGCCCTTGATATGGCGGTGATCGACGTGTCGTTTATATCTCTCGGGCTTGTGCTGCCGCCGGTGCGCGCGCTGCTGAAAACCGACTGTAAAGCAGTATGCCTTGTCAAGCCGCAGTTTGAGGCGGGCCGCGAAATGGTTGGCAAAAAGGGCGTTGTACGTTCGCCGTCCGTACACGAGCAGGTGCTGGAGAAATTTACCGGTTACGCGAAAAACGCGGGCTTCGGCGTATGCGGGCTGACATACAGCCCCGTCCGAGGGCCCGAGGGGAATATTGAATATCTGGCGTTTATATCCGCGGCGGATGTCCGCGGAGCGCCGCCGATACAACAGATTGTGGGAGATGCGCACTCATGCCTTTAGCCGTTTTATTTGTGAATACGCGCCGCGACCCGGATTTTGCCGTTACCGGAAGGGTGAAGGACAGGCTCGGCGTCTTGGGCTGCGTCTGCCGCGTATACGAGGACGAGCCGGTTATCTTTGAGAAAGCCGACTTTGCCGTCACGCTGGGCGGCGACGGAACCATCCTGAAATGCGCCGGCATAGCGGCGCGCTATGACGTGCCGGTGCTGGGGATAAATCTCGGGCGGCTGGGCTTTATGGCGGAGCTGGATATTGACGAGCTGGATCTTTTGGAGCTTGCCGCGGCGGGGAAATATCAGCTGGACACGCGGATGATGCTTGACGTTTCGATAATAAACGACGGCGCGGCGCGTTATACCGACTGCGCGCTGAACGACGCGGTGGTGTCGGGGGCGCAGCGGGTGGTAGACCTCGCGGTGTCGGCGAACGGCGAGCCGCTGACCCGCTTTATGGGCGACGGCGTGATTGTGTCAACCCCCACGGGCTCGACGGCTTACGCCTGCTCTGCGGGCGGCGCGATCATCGAGCCGCATATCGAAAATATCGCCGTTACGCCGATCTGCCCGCACAATTTGCATATACGCCAGCTCATACTCAGCGGCGGCAGCGCCGTGCAGATAACGCCGCTGGGCACCAGCGGCTACGGCGCGTTTTTGACCGTGGACGGGCGCGGCGGCGTACCTTTGGAAACGGGGGAGCATGTGGAGATAACGCGCTCGGAGCGCGTGTGCAAGCTGATACGGGTTAAAAAACGGAACTTCTATAAAATCATAAGCGAAAAGCTGGGAGGAGGGAGCCTATGAAATCGAGGCGGCAGGCGAAGCTGTTGGAGCTGATAAACAACGGGGTCGTCGAGACACAGGAGGAGCTGACCGCCCTGCTGAACGGCGAGGGGTTCGAGGTGACGCAGGCGACCGTTTCGCGGGATATAAAGGAGCTCAATATAACAAAAACGCCGGTCAGGAGCGGCGGCTACCGCTATACGGCGGGCGGCGCGGGCGCGGGCCCCAAGAGCGACAAGCTGATAAAAATATTCAAGGAGAGCGTTACGCAGATAGATTCGGCGCTGAATATCGTAGTCGTTAAAACACTGCCCGGGCTTGCTTCGGGCGCCTGCTCGGCGCTGGACGCGACGGAGGGGCTGGGCATCGTGGGGACGCTGGCCGGTGACGACACGGCGTTTCTGGTGATGCGCTCGAATGAGGCGGCCGCGGAGTTCTGCGAGCGCATACATGTTATGCTGAGATGAGTATGTTAAGCCATCTGCGCATAGAGAATATCGCCGTCATCGAGAGCATGGACATTATATTCGGACGGGGGCTGAACCTGCTGACGGGCGAAACAGGCGCGGGCAAGTCGATAGTGATCGACGCCCTGGGCGCCGTTCTGGGCGCGCGCACAACGCGCGAGCTGGTGCGCACCGGCGCGCCGTCGGCGCACGCGGGCGCCGTTTTCACCGGCGCGGGTGAAGAGGTTTTGGCGTGGGTAAGAGATACCTTGGGCGTGGAGCTCGGGGACGGCGAGCTGTCGGTTTCGCGGGATATTATGGCGGACGGCCGCACGGTCTGCCGCGCTGCGGGCCGGACGGTGACGGTCGCGCAGCTGAGGGAGCTGGGTTCTAAGCTCGTTCAGATCCACGGACAGCATGACAGCCGGATGCTGCTCGACGAGGAGAGCCATCTGGCGATACTGGACGAATACGGGCAGACGCCGCTGGCGGCGTATATTGAAAAATACGACGAGTGGAAGGTGTTGGACGCGGAGCGCGGGCGGCTGCTGCGCGACGACGCGGACAAGGTGAGGCGCGCCGACACCTTGACATATCAGCTTGACGAAATAACGGCGGCCGATTTGCGGCCGGAAGAGGACAAGCACCTCGCTGAGCGGCGCGGTCTTTTGAAAAACGCGCACAGAGTCGCGGAGGCCGTGACCGAGGCCTATCAGCTGATATACGGCGGCGACGGGAGCGCGGCGGACATACTCGGCGAGGCGGCCCGCGCGCTGTCCGGCGTCGCGGGGATAAGCGAGGAGCTGTCGGGCTTGCACGGGCGCGTTCAGGACGTGATGTATAACGCTCAGGACGCGGCGGAGGAGATACGGGCGCTGAAGGATGAGCTGGAGGCCGACCCTGACGAGCTGGAGCGTATTGAGGCAAGGCTGGATTTGCTGTACCGGCTTAAACGCAAATACGGCGCGGCCGTGGAGGATATACTCGCGTTTGCCGAAAGCGCGAGGGATGAGCTGGAGAAGATAGAGAAATCCGACGAGCGTCTGGCGGAGCTGAATGTTTTGTGCGAGAGCGCGCTGGACGGGGTTAAGGCGGCGGCGGTTGAGCTGTCGGCGGCGCGGGCGGCGGCGGCGGCGGATATGCGGGGGCTTTTGGCCGGCGAGCTGCGGGAGCTGGATATGCCGAGCGCGGAGTTTGAGGTGGCGCTCAGGGAGAGCGGGCTGTACCGGAACGGCGCGGAGACGGCGGAGTTCCTGTTCTCGGCCAACGCCGGAGAGCCGCCCAAGCCGTTAAGCAAGATAGCGTCGGGCGGCGAGCTGTCGCGCGTGCAGCTGGGGCTGATGAACATAATACACGGCGGCGTGCCGACGATGGTTTTTGACGAGGTTGACGCCGGTATCAGCGGGCGCGCCGCGCAAAAGGTGTCGGTCAAGCTGAAAAACGCGTCGAGGGACAGGCAGGTGTTGTGCGTGACGCATCTGCCGCAGATCGCGGCGGCGGCGGACAGGCATTTCCGCATAGAAAAAGCGGTCGAGGGCGACCGCACGGTGACAAAAATCTGTGACCTTGATATGGACGGGCGCGTTGAGGAAATCGCGCGGATAATCGGCGGCACAAACGTTACGGACGCGACGCGGGAAACGGCAAAGCAGCTGATAGCCGGCGCGGATAAATAGGGAGGACAGGCTTATGGACAGGCGTGACAAGGTAAATTATTATTTAGACATAGCGGAACAGGTGTCGGAGAGGTGTACCTGTATCAGACGGCATTACGGCGCGGTCATCGTTAAAGACGACGAAATAATCGCCACCGGTTATGTCGGCGCGCCGCGCGGGCGAAGAAACTGCACCGATATGGGGACATGCGTGCGGGAGGAGCGGAAGGTCGCCCGCGGCGAGAGATATGAGCTTTGCCGCAGCGTCCACGCCGAGGCGAACGCGATCATCAGCGCGCCGCGAAAGGATATGATTGGCAGCTCGCTGTATCTTGCCGGTATCGAAGCCGGCACGGGCGAGTATATCAAAAACGCCGTTTGCTGCGCGATGTGTAAACGGCTGGTTATCAACGCGGGCATTTCAAAGGTGTACATAAGGGACGACAAGGAGAATTATCGGGTGATAGATGTTGGGGAATGGATAGAAAACGATGAGTCGTTAACGGGTGAATTTGGGTATTAAGAGACGCCTGACCAGAATCGCGGCCAGCGCGATTTTCAGCAGATCGCCGGGGATATAGGGAAACACGCACATCGCCAGCGCGGCGGCGAGCGTGTTTTTTGTCACGAACATGAACCACAGCGTTCCCATTGTGAAGTAGCACACCGCGCCAACCATCATGGCGGCGGCATAGAACAACATTTTTTTCGGCAGCTTGGCAATAATAAGTCCGATGACAAACGCGGCGGCGGCATAGCCCGCTATGAATCCGCCGGTCGGCCCCGTTAGATAACCGAGCCCGCCGGAAAACCTTGAGAACACGGGCGCACCGGCCGCGCCCAGCAGCACGTAGACAAGCTGGCTCATGCCGCCCCTTGCCGCGCCGAGCAGGCCGCCCGCCATAAACACGGAAAAGGTGGCCAGATTGAACGGCACGGGTGTGAACGGCAAGTAAAATGACACCTGCGACAGCATCGCCGTCAGCGCCGCGAACAGCGCGGTCAGCATCAGATCCTTTACGGACATTTTACGTTTCATAACAGCCTCTCCTTAAATATGTTTTATATCCCGTTAAAATTTCCTCTGATACTTATTTCGCCGGAGATCAGGGTTTCCGCCGTCCCGTCCTCAAGCTCCACGACAAGCCCTCCCCTGCCGTCAATATCCACGGCCTTCGCGCGCGCCGTCCCATCGTGACGTATGACGTCGATTTCGCGCCCCAGCACGGCGGAGCGCTTTCTGTACTCCGTGATGATCCCGTCCGAGCCGATCAACTCCAAACCGGCAAACAGCTGCCGGAGTATTTTTGCGGCAAGCTCGTTGCGGGCGGCCTTTCCGCCGAGCCGCAGGGAGGCCGCGATATTCTCCAGCTCCGCGGGGAAGCTGCCGGTTGACACATTGACGCCGATGCCCAGCACGGCGAACTCAATGCCGCCGCTTTCGAGATCGGTGACGGCTTCGGTGGAGATGCCGCATACCTTTTTGCCGTCCAGCAGAATATCGTTTACCCACTTGATCTTGGGGCTGAGACCATAGCTCTCGACAGCGCGGCATACCGCGACGGACGCGAGCGTGGTCAGCAGCATACCATCGCGCGCGGGAAAATCAGGGCGCAGGATAACGCTCATATAGACGCCGCAGCCGGGAGGGGAGTAAAAACCGCGTCCCATGCGCCCGCGTCCGGCGGATTGGCTGTCGGCGATCACCACGGTGCCGTGCGCCGCGCCGTCAACGGCGAGCTGTCTGGCGGTCAGGTTGGTTGACGGGAGCGACTTAAAGACGCGTATGTCCCATGGCTCCGCGTCCAAAAACGCCCTCACGCCCTCCGCCGACACGACGTCGTTACGGCGCGAGAGCCTGTAGCCCCTGTTGGGCGACGCGCTTATTATGTGGCCGTCGCGCCGCAGCTCGCTCACGGCCTTGTGGACGGCGGCGCGCGAAACGTCCAGCGTTTTGGCGAGCCGCTCGCCGGAAACATCCGTTTCGCGGTTGTTTTCGAGGATTTGAAGGACTTTGTTTTTTGTCGGCATTTCGATACCCCCGCACTATATTAACATGCCGCGCCAACATTGTCAACTATAAAATTAAAAATGGTTTACAATTATTTTTTCGATAATCTATTGACGAGCCTTTGTGTTTTAGGGTAAACTGGCATTGACCAATTCAGAAAGGAACCGGCTGTAAAAATGGAGTTGACCGGCGCGCAAATACTTGTAAAGACATTGATAGAGCAGGGCGTTGACACCGTATTCGGTTATCCCGGCGGTACGGTGCTGGGCATGTTTGACGCGCTCGGCGAATACGGCGATAAAATAAAAATCATCATGCCCGCGCATGAGCAGGGCGGCGCCCACGCCGCCGACGGCTACGCGCGCGTCAGCGGGAAATGCGGCGTGGCGCTGGCGACCTCGGGACCGGGCGCGACAAATCTTGTGACGGGTATCGCCAACGCGTATATGGATTCCGTACCGCTGGTGGCGATAACCGGCAATGTGACCCGCGCGCTGATGGGGCGCGACACGTTTCAGGAGGTTGACATCTGCGGCGTGACCATGCCGGTGACAAAGCATAATTTTTTGGTACAGGACATATCGGAGCTGGCAAATACGGTTAAAGAGGCGTTTGTTATAGCGGCGTCGGGGCGGCCTGGCCCCGTGCTGGTGGATATTCCCAAGGATGTCACCGAGGAATACTGCGAGTATATTCCGGCTGGGGGCTATAAGCCGCGGGAGGCCGCCGCGCCGAATCAGGGCAGCCTGAAGCTCGCCGCCGATATGATTGCGAAAGCGAAGCGCCCGCTTATCTACTGCGGCGGCGGAGTGGTGGCGGCCAATGCCTGCGGGCAGTTAAGGACGCTGGCGGAGCGGGGGAATATCCCCGTTGCCGCAAGCCTGATGGGGCTGACCGCGCTGCCGTCGGATCACCGGCTTATGCTTGGGATGATAGGGATGCACGGCACACCGGCGTCCAACTTCGCGGGGGAACGCTGCGATTTGCTGATAAGCGCGTGTTCGCGGTTCTCCGACCGCGTCGCGGGCGACCGCAAGCGCTTCGCGCCCAACGCGCGGCTGATACATCTGGACATCGACCCCGCCGAGTTTGACAAGAATGTGACCTGCGATCTGCATATACGGGGCAGCGCGGAGGTTGTACTGGAAAGGCTGCTGATCCCCGAAAATCAGGATGACGGCTGGATCGGCGACATACTCCGCTTTAAGGCCGAACACCCTATGCCTGACGGGGGCGATAAACGGCGGATAAATCCGCGCGGCCTTATGCGCGTGATCCGCAGGCTGGCTGGCGAAGACGCGATACTGGTGACGGATGTTGGGCAGCATCAGATGTGGGCGGCGCAGTATTACCCGTTTGAGCGGCCGCGCTCGTTTGTTACCAGCGGTGGACTGGGCGCCATGGGCTTCGGCTTGGGCGCGGCGATCGGCGCGAAGGCGGCGGCGCCGGACAGGCCCGTCGTGCTGGTGACCGGCGACGGCAGCTTCCACATGAACCTGACGGAGCTGACGACCGCCGTTACGCACAACTTGCCGGTAGTGATTGTTATTATGAACAACGGCGTTTTGGGCATGGTGCGGCAGTGGCAGAGCATGTTCTGCGGCTCGCGGTTCGTATCGACGACGCTGGGCAGAAACGCCGACTTCGTTAAGATATGCGAGGGGTTCGGCGGCTTGGGCTTTAAGGCGGACACGATGGCCGGGGCGGAGGCCGCGCTCGATAAGGCGCTCAGCTCGGGGCGCGTGTGCGTTATCGACTGTACGGTCGATCCCGACGCCAAGGTTTTTCCTATGATACCGCCGGGCGGCTCGGGAGGAGATATAATTTACAATGAACAATGAACAATGAACAATTAACAAGTGGGAAAATGTAGGGGACGACGCCCTCGGCGTCCCGCGAAATACAGATAACAGATAGGGGACGGGGTGAGGCTTAATGAATACGTGGCTGCTGGCGCTGCTGGTGAACAACCATTTCGGCGTGCTTATGCGGGTGACGGGGCTGTTCAGCCGGCGGGGATACAACATCGCGTCGCTGTCGGTGGGTGAGACGAACGACCCTGACATCTCGCGCATCACCATACAGACGCATACCGACGGCGCGGCGATACATCAGATTATCAAGCAGCTGGAAAAGCTGGAGGACGTTAAGAGCGTCGCGCTGCTGCCGGGCGCCGAAACCATAGCGCGGGAGCTGCTGATTATAAAGCTGGTCGTCCCCGCGGCAAGGCGCGGGGCGCTGGCGGAGGCGCTCTCGGGCTTCGACTGCAAAATGCCGTATGAGGACGAGAACAAAATCATTCTGGAGTTTACGGGCAGTACGGCGCGGTGCGGGGAGCTGATCGGGGTATTAGACTCGTATACGGTTCTGGAGCTGTGCCGGACGGGCGTCACGGCGATGTCAACGGTGCATCAAATTCAAAGTATATAGCGGATGTGACGCTGAAAATTTATATTATCTAAAGGAGAGTTACTATTATGTCAAACGCCGTCATACTTACGTTTTATAAATTAAAAGAGGGCGCGTCTGTGCCTGATTTCCTGCTTGCCGCGGATAGGTTTCATGAAGTGTTCGTCTTAAAGCAAAAGGGCTTGATTTCTTGCAAATTGATTGCGAATGACGAGCTGTGGGGCGATTATTCTGTTTGGGAATCAATGGCTGATTTCAAAAACGCGGACCCGCAAACACCTGATGAGCATAACGCAATTAGTAATTATTTTTCATTTATTGACACGCAAAGCGCCGCGGACTATCATTTTAATGTTGAGAAAAGTTATTAATTCGGATACACCATTGAAATTTATAACAGGAGGTTGATTCACATGAAAATCAACAGCAGGTATGCCCATCGCGCGGCAAGCAAAACAATTAAGGCTG
This sequence comes from Oscillospiraceae bacterium, assembly GCA_009777255.1. Taxonomy (GTDB): domain Bacteria; phylum Bacillota; class Clostridia; order Oscillospirales; family UBA929; genus WRMG01. Next base: position 13,284 of record WRMG01000006.1, read on the forward strand.
CCGAAGGCGCTGACGTCGAGGTGACGGTCAGGCAGAAGAGACACGCCGTTCTGTTCGGCTGCTCGGAGTTCAGCACGCTGCCTTACGCAAGCGGACAGATGACGGACGCGGACAGGCTTATCGCCGAGGAGCGCTATGACAGAATGGCGGACATTTTCAACTCCGTGACGCTGCCGTTCTACTGGGGCAGGTTTGAGCCTGAGCGCGGCAAACCCGATACCGAAAGGGTGAAAAAAGCCGCAGAGTTCCTGACGGCGAAAGGGTTTACGCTTAAAGGCCACCCGCTCTGCTGGCATACGGTCTGCGCGGACTGGCTGATGGCTTTGCCTAACGACGGGATACTTAAAGCGCAGCTTGACAGGATCGAGCGCGACACGCGTGAGTTCGCGGGACTTATTGACATGTGGGACGTGATAAACGAGGCGGTAATCATGCCCGTTTTCGATAAGTACGACAACGGCATAACGCGGATCTGCAACGAGTACGGCAGGGAGAAACTGTGCGAGCTGGTCTTTAAGAAAGCGCGTGAAACGGCGCCGGAGGCCACGCTACTTATAAACGACTTCGACCTCTCGGTGAGATATTCCGAGCTGATTGAGCGCCTGCTTGACGCCGGAGTTGAGATCGACGTGATCGGCTTGCAGACGCACATGCACCAGGGCTATCGCGGCGCGGAAGCGATACAGGAGGTGCTGGAGCGGTTCTCGCGGTTCAAGCTGCCGCTGCATTTTACGGAGGTGTCGCTTGTTTCAGGCCCGCTGATGCCGCCGGAGATAGACGACCTTAACGACTACAAAAACAGCGAATGGCACTCCACGCCCGACGGGCTGGAGCGGCAGGCGGCCGAAACGGCGGAGTTTTACGAGCTGCTGTTCGCGCATCCGCTGGTACAGGCCGTGACGTGGTGGAGCTTTAACGACGGGCTGTGGCTCGGGGCGCCGTCCGGGCTTATAACAAAAGACAGCAAAGCCAAGCCCGCCTACGACGAGCTGCGCAAGCGCATAAAGGGCGAGTGGTGGCTCGCGGAGGAGAAGCATGTCACGGACGCGAACGGCGAGATCACCGTAACGGGCTGCTTCGGGGATTATACGGCGGAGGCCGGCGGCAAAACGATAGAGTTTTCTATATAAAAAATAAAATTGCGGGAGGGAAAAGATGAGAACAATCAAAATATTCGACACGACGCTGCGCGACGGGGAACAGTCCCCGGGCTGCAGCATGAACTTGCAGGAAAAGCTGGAGGTCGCCGCGCGGCTTGAGGCTCTGCGGGCGGACGTTATCGAGGCGGGCTTTGCCGTATCGTCGCCTGACGACTTCGAGGCGGTTAAAACCATCGCGCAAACCGTTAAAAACTGCTCGGTAGCGAGCCTGACCCGCGCGATAGCGAGGGACATCGACCGCACGTGGGAGGCGCTTAAACACGCGAAGGATCCGTGTATCCATCTCTTTTTGGCGACGTCGCCGGTGCATATGGAGTATAAGCTGAAGATGCCGCCGGAGAAGGTGCTGGAGCGCGCGGTCGAAACGGTGCGCCACGCGAGCGGGCTATGCCCGAATATCGAGTTTTCCGCCGAGGACGCGACACGCAGCGATTGGGACTTTTTGGCAAAGGTTTTCTCGGGCGTTATCGCGGCCGGCGCGACGACGATAAATGTGCCGGACACGGTCGGCTATACCACGCCGCACGAGATGGCCGAGCTTATCGCGTATCTTAAAGAGCGCGTGGAGGGCATAGAGCGCGTCGGGCTTTCCGTACACTGCCACAACGACCTCGGCATGGCCGTGGCGAATACGCTGGCCGCCGTCAAGGCGGGCGCAACGCAGGCGGAGTGTACGATAAACGGCATCGGCGAGCGCGCGGGCAACGCCGCTTTGGAGGAGATAGCGCTGGCGCTGCACACGAAGAAGGAGTACTTCGGCGCCGTCACGAATATTGACACGCGGCAGATATACCGCTCGAGCCGCGCGCTGTCCAGCATAATCGGAATGCCGCTCGCGGCGACCAAGCCGATTGTGGGCGCCAACGCGTTCGCGCACGAGGCGGGCATACACCAGCACGGTGTTCTGGCGAACCGCAGCACATATGAGATCATGAGACCCGAGGACATCGGGATACCGTCGAATAAAATCGTGCTGGGCAAGCATTCGGGCCGTCACGCGTTTGAGGACAGGCTTAACTCGCTCGGCTTCAGCCTGTCAAAGGAGGATGTCGAGAGCGCGTTCGCGCAGTTCAAAATGCTGGCCGACCGCAAAAAGGTCGTCAGCGACGACGACATAATCGCGCTGATCAGCGACAAGAGCCTGGAGATCGAAAACGGCTATCAGTGCGTGCGGTTCGTGGTCAACAGCGGCAGCACGATCCCCGCGATGGCCGCCGTCAAGCTGAAAAAGGACGACGTGGAGAAAGAGGATTCCAGCACCGGCGACGGCCCCATCGACGCTGTGTTCAACGCCATCGACCGTATTGTTGACCGGCATTACACACTGCTCGATTATTCGATACGCTCCGTGACCGAGGGCGAGGACGCCTTGGGCGAGGCGATTGTCAAGCTGGGGCGCGGCAATGAGATAGTGACCGGCCGCGGGCTGTCCACGGATATAATCGAGGCCAGCGTCAAGGCGTATCTCAGCGGCGTAAACAAGCTGGCGATGAAAAGCGCGGCAACGGAGGTGTAGCTTGAAAATCGAGATATTCGACACCACGCTCAGGGACGGCGCTCAGGGCGAGGGCATACAGTTCTCGCTTATCGACAAGCTGGATATTGTCAGGGCCTTGGATAATCTGGGTGTCAGATATATCGAGGCGGGCAACCCCGGGTCGAACCCCAAGGATCTGGCGTTTTTTGAGCAGGCCGGCCATATGGCGCTGAAGCACGCGCGGCTGGCCGCGTTCGGCGCGACGCGTCGCCGTGACGTGACCGCGGAGGAGGACCTGAACTGCCGCTCGCTCTTAGCGGCGGAAACGCCGTGCGCGGTGATATTCGGCAAGGCGTGGGATTTGCACGTCACTGAGGTGCTGCGCGCGGGGCTTGACGAGAACCTTGCGATGATAACCGACACGCTGAGATTTTTCAAAGACAGAGGCAAAGAGGTCATATTTGACGCCGAGCATTTTTTCGACGGATACAAACGCAATCCCGCTTACGCGCTGGACGTGCTGAAGGCCGCGCGCGCGGGCGGCGCGGACTGCCTTGTCCTCTGCGACACCAACGGCGGCTGCTTCCCCGACGAGATATACGATATTACAAAGGCCGTGACGGAGCGCTTTAAGACGCGTATCGGTATACACTGCCATAACGACTGCGGCAGCGCCGCGGCCAACTCCGTAATGGCTGTAAAGGCGGGCGCTTTGCATGTGCAGGGGACCTGCACGGGCTTCGGCGAGCGTTGCGGCAACGCCGCGCTGAGTACGGTCATACCCGGGCTGCAGCTCAAGCTGGGATATGACTGTATCCCGCATATTGCGCAAATCACCGAAACGGCGCGTATAATCAGCGAGATAGCCAACTTAGCGCCCGACAACAGCGCGCCGTTCGTCGGCGTGAGCGCGTTCGCGCACAAGGCTGGGATGCACATCGACGGGGTTTCAAAAAGCGCGGAGTCGTTTGAGCATATTCCGCCGGAGTCCGTGGGCAACAAGCGCCGCTTCCTCACAAGCGAGATTTCGGGGCGCGGCGCGATACTGCCGGTGCTGCGGCGTCTTATGCCCGGGCTGGACAAGGATTCGCCCGAGGCCGCCGATGTTACCGCCCTGTTAAAGCAGCTGGAGTTTGAGGGCTATCAGTTCGAGTCGGCCGAGGCGAGCTTTGAGCTTGTGGTGCGCAAGCGGCTGGGGCTCAGCCGCACGTTTTTCGACCTGGAGCATTATCATATCCTAAACGATCAGGACACGACCTGCTCCGCCATCGTCAAGGTCAGCGTGGACGGCAGCGAGGAGATTTCCGCGGCCGAGGGCGACGGCCCCGTCAACGCCATGGACAGGGCGCTGAGGCGCGCGCTGGAGGGCTTTTACCCTTCGCTTAAAAAGATGCGGCTGACGGACTTCAAGGTGCGCGTTTTGGAGAGCCGCGACGCCACCGCCGCGAAGGTGCGCGTTCTCATTCAGTCCACGGACGGCGCGGACGTGTGGACGACAATCGGCGTATCGACGAATATCATACACGCGTCGTGGAAGGCGCTGACCGATTCGATCGAGTATAAACTCTTGAAGGAGAGGCAGGAACCCTGCCGGGCAACACGGGGGCAAGCCCCCGAACCCCCGACGGTAACCGTATAATAAAGGAGAGCTGAAAATGGGCATGACTATGAGCCAGAAGATATTGGCGGCGCACGCGGGGCTTGACGCCGTGGAGCCGGGGCAGCTTATCAAGGCGAAAACGGACCTTGTGCTGGGCAACGACATAACGGCGCCGGTGGCGATAAAGGCCTATCGCGCGGCGGGCTTCGGGCCGGTGTTCGACAGGGAGAAGATCGCGCTGGTCATGGACCACTTCACGCCGAACAAGGACATAAAGGCGGCCGAGCAATGCCGGCTTGTCAGAGAGTTTGCCAAAGAGCAGGACATCCTGCACTTTTACGACGTGGGCGAGATGGGCATAGAACACGCGCTGCTGCCTGAAAAGGGGCTTGCCGCGCCGGGCGAGCTTATCATCGGCGCGGATTCGCACACCTGCACCTACGGCGCGCTGGGCGCGTTCTCAACCGGCGTGGGCAGCACCGATATGGCGGCCGGCATGGCAAAGGGTATCGCGTGGTTCAAGGTTCCGGCGGCGATAAACTTTAAGCTGACCGGCGCGCCGGCAAAATGGGTGTCCGGCAAGGATGTGATACTGCATATCATCGGCAGGATAGGCGTTGACGGCGCGCTGTACAAGTCGATGGAGTTCACCGGCGGCGGCGTTGCGGCCCTGTCCGTTGACGACAGGCTGTGCATGGCGAATATGGCGATCGAGGCCGGCGCGAAAAACGGCATATTCGGCGTTGACGGCGCGGCGCTTGAGTATCTCAGGGACAAGGTGTCGCGCCCGTTTGAGATATATTCTGCCGACGCAGACGCCGAGTACGACGAGGTGATTGAGATAGACCTCTCCGCGATACGCCCGACGGTGGCGCTTCCGCATCTGCCCGACAACTGCAAAACCGTTGACGAGGCGGGCGGCATACCGGTAGATCAGGTGGTCATCGGCTCCTGCACCAACGGCAGGCTGGAGGACCTCCGCGCCGCCGCCGCAATCCTGAAAGGCCGCAAAGCGGCAAAGAACGTGCGCGTTATAATAATCCCCGCCACGCAGCTGATATACAGGCAGGCCATGGACGAGGGGCTGTTTACGGTTTTTCTTGACGCGGGCTGCGTCATCTCAACGCCGACCTGCGGGCCGTGCCTCGGCGGGCATATGGGCGTGCTGGCAAAGGGCGAGCGGGCCGTGGCGACCACGAACCGCAACTTTGTCGGGCGCATGGGACATACGGAGAGCGAGGTTATTCTCGCAAGCCCCGCCGTCGCCGCCGCCTCCGCCGTGACGGGCACGCTTAGCTCGCCGGAAAATCTTTAATCGTCCATCTGCTGAAAGGAGCGTAAAATCATGCCCAAGGTAATAAAATACGGCGATAACGTGGACACCGACGTGATAATCCCCGCCCGCCGTCTGAACACCTCCGACCCCAAGGAGCTTGCGAAATATTGCATGGAGGACCTCGACCCCGATTTCCAGAGAAAAATCCAAGGCGGCGGCATCATCGTCGCCGGCTCGAATTTCGGCTGCGGCTCGTCGCGGGAACACGCGCCTATCGCTATCAGGGCGTCCGGCGTTTCGGCGGTGATAGCGTCGTCGTTCGCGCGGATATTCTACCGCAACGCCATAAACATCGGGCTGGCGATACTGGAGTGCCCCGAAGCCGCGGCCGGCATATCCTGCGGCGACGAGGTCGAGATCAGCTTCGATACCGGCGTTATCTCAAACAAGACAAAAAACATGACATATACCGCCCGGCCGTTTCCGGAGTTTATACAGAGAGTAATCAAGGCGGGCGGGCTTTTGGAGGCGCTGAGAGATGAAATATAACATCGCCGTGATCCCGGGCGACGGCATAGGGCCGGAGATAACCGCCGAGGCGGTAAAGGTTCTGGAGGCCGTCGGGGAGAAATTCGGGCATGAGTTCAGGTTCGCTTACGCGGATATGGGCGGCTGCGCCGTCGATAAACACGGCGTTCCGCTGCCGGAAGAAACCGTCGCGGTTTGCAAGGCGTCCGACGGCGTGCTGCTGGGCGCGGTCGGCGGCCCCAAGTGGGACAAACTGCCCGGGCATCTGCGTCCCGAAACGGGGCTTTTGGGCATACGTTCGGCGCTGGGGCTGTTCGCCAACCTCCGTCCGGCCAAGCTGTTCGGCGAGCTGGCGGCCGCCTGTCCGTTAAAGCCGGAGATAGCAGGCGGCGGTTTTGACATTATGATAGTGCGTGAGCTGACCGGCGGCATATACTTCGGGGAGCGCGGCCGTGAAACGGACGCAAACGGCATGGAATCCGCGTTCGACACCGAGCGCTACAGCGCGTATGAGATCGAGCGCGTCGGGCGCGCGGCGTTCAGGCTGGCGCAAGCGAAAAGGCTTTGCTCCGTAGATAAGGCGAACGTGCTGGAAACCTCGCGGCTGTGGCGGGAGGTAATGCACAGGCTGAAAGAGGAATATCCCGATGTGGAGTACAGCGACATGCTGGTCGATAACGCCGCTATGCAGCTGGTGCGCGACCCGAAACAGTTCGACGTGATAGTCACGTCGAACATGTTCGGCGATATATTGTCGGACGAGGCGGCCATGCTCACCGGCTCGATAGGTATGCTGCCGTCGGCCAGCCTAGGCTCAGGGACATTCGGGCTGTACGAGCCGATCCACGGCTCGGCGCCGGACATAGCCGGACAGAACAGGGCCAACCCCGCGGCGATGATTCTGTCGGCGGCGATGCTGCTCAGAATCTCGCTCGGCCTGAGCGGCGAGGCCGCCGCGGTAGAACACGCCGTATCTGAGGCGTTCGCCAAGGGCTTCCGCACCGCCGATATAATGAGCGAAGGGTGTGTGCTGCTGGGCACAAGCGAAATGGGAAACGCAATCGCAGCGTCAATAAACACGTAGGGGCGGCAACCTGCCGCCCGTTCATAATTTGACCCCGTCACCCTGTAGGGGACGACGCCCTCGGCGTCCCGCCGGGCAGGTGCCCTGCCGGGCAAAGACGATTGCCGCCGTCCCCCACGGCGCGCCGTCATCCCCCCCCAACGGGCGGCAAATTGCCGCCCCTACGAAAACCCTCAATGTCGTGAAATGTCACACCCCCAAAATGTTTCACGTGAAACATTTTGGGGACGGCAAAACAAACACGGGACGCCCGGGTGTGCGTCCCCTACAACGGCAACCGTTTGTACGGCGCGGCATCCCTGACACGCCGTCAATATGTCGTAACAGGCGCGGGATTTCAACGCGCGCCGTGTATATCTACCGCGCGGGGCCGATCGCTATCGACTCTCCCTTGTTGCGCGAGAAGCGTGTGAAGGTGTAATCCTTTTGCAGCGGGAACTGCTCCGCGCCGATGATTATTTTCACCCCGGGATACGCCGATTTCAGAACCCTGACAAAACCGCTGCCAAGGTCGGCCAGCTGCTGCTGAACCTCCGCGTATTCGTCCTCAAGGTTCACCTGCGCTATTTTCAGCAGCTCGAGCGCGTGTTTGGATTTCTCCAGGTTCGCGGCTTTGTCGGGGGTCAGGCGCCCCAGCGCCTTCAGCTGTATAAGCGCGGTGGTCAGAGGCTCAAGGCTCCTGATATTCTTTTTGCAGACCTCCAGCTCCTTTGGTATATCGACGGAGCGCTTGACCAGCAGCGGGTCGCTGCCCGTCTCTATAATCGTGGCGGCATGGGAAGTCGCGCTCCCCAAGGTGTTGGCCGTGACGGAGGTTCTGGCCGCGATATGGCCGCCCACGATCAGCCCCTTGCCGACAAGATTGACGCTCCCGCCGCACTGGACGGTGGTGTTGATGATATAAGACGTCTCCAGATTGCCGCCGAGGGTGACGCGCCCGCCCTGTATATAGCGGCAGGTGATGTTGGCGCCCGCGTCAAGCACGCCGCCCGCGCCGCCGTTAAAGCCGCCGCGGACAATGATCGAGCCGCCCGCGGTAATATGCGCCGACTCCACCACGCCGTGTATATCTATGTTGCCGCTCGCCTGCACGTTAAATCCCGCCGCGACGCCGCCCATCACAACAACATTGCCCATAAACTGGATGTTGCCGGTCGCCGTCGATACGTCGTCCTCTACCGTATAAGTGTTAAGTACGTTGATTTTCTTGTTCACATAATCGGCCTGACCGCCGATGCCCGCGTGCAGCTTGAGCTTGTCTTCGGACAGTACCGTGTTTTTGCCCACCGGCATGGATATATCCTTGCCGGGCTTTGCCGCAAGCGGCGCTCCCAACACGTCGGAACCCGGCGTGCCCTGCGTGAGCGGGGTTTTATCACACAGCAGAGTGCCCTGCTCGACATATTCGATAAGCCCCAGATCCTTGAAATCGACCGACCCGTCGGGGTTTTCCTTGGGCTTTATCTCGCTTTGCAGCCGTACATAGTAATTCAGCTTCGCGTCCTCGCCGTTCTCGGGCGGCTTGCCCTCGGCTATCACAACAAACTCGCCGTAAACCGGCTCGTCCGCAAGGGCCTGAAGCCGGGCCTGATCCACGCCGAAAACGACACCCTTTTTGGCGATCGCGCTTTGCAGAAGCTCAAGCGTGACCGGCGCGCCGCCGTACTGCGGCGGACTCAGGATAACGGACGCCTCAAGCCTGTTCACCGTGACCTGCACGGTCGCCAGAGCATCCACCGGCGGCATCACGGATTCGGGTTGCTTTTCAATTTCCGGCATGTTAATCACCTCATATCAAATGGGCGGGGAAAACCCCCGCCCGCGCGTGACCCCTAACGGGAATTTAATTCCATAGGGGCGGCTGTCAGCCGCCCGCTATCAGATGCATATTTTAGTACTTGCCGAAGTCGCTGTCGCCTGCCGGCGGCGCGTAAGAGGTCTTCTCAGGCATAACCAGCTGCTTCTTGGGCTTCGCCGCGCCAAGGGATTTCTTTGCCGTAACGCCGCCCCTCAGCTTAAACTGGGCAATCAGCTCCTCAAGCATATGCGACTGGCCGCTCATTTCCTCGCTGGCCGCCGCGCTCTCCTCGGCAGTCGCGCTGTTCTGCTGAACAACCTGCGCCACCTGATCAATTCCCCTGTTGACCTGCGAGATACCCAGCGACTGCTCCTCCGAGGACTTGGCGATCTCGCTGACAAGCTGCGTGCTCTCGTTGATGCCGGACACGATCTCCGTCAGGCTGGCGGCCGTCTCGTCCGCGATGCGGGCGCCCAGCTCCGCCTTCTCCATCGAGTTGGCAATCAAAGCGCCGGTCTCCTTCGCCGCTTCAGCGCTCTTTGACGCCAAGCTGCGGACCTCCTCGGCGACGACCGCAAAGCCCTTGCCGTGCTGACCGGCTCTCGCCGCTTCGACCGCCGCGTTGAGCGCGAGGATGTTCGTCTGGAACGCGATGTTGTCGATAACGCTTATTACTTTATTTATATTCTGGCTGGCTTGGTTTATTTCCTTAACCGCGCCCATCATTTCGTCCATCTGGCGGCTGCCCTTTTCGGCGTTCTGCTTGATGGCGCCCGCGAGGTTGGCGGCTTTGCCGGCCATTTCGGCGTTCTCTTTGGTTTTCTGCGCGATCTCGGAGATCGAGCTGGACAGCTCCTGCACCGCCGCGGCCTGTTGGGTCGAGCCTTGCGCCAGAGCCTGAGCGCCGTCGGCGATCTGCTTCGAGCCGTCGGAAACCTGCGTGGTGGAGTTGTTTATCTCGCCGAACATGTCGTTGAGATTGGTCACCATTTTATGAAGGGCGTTGCCCATTACATCCCTGTCGGACAGCGGGTCGATGTCGTGGGTCAGGTCGCCGGCGGCGACATTCCCGAGAATTTCGCCGATTGTATTCATGCGTTTGACAAAGGCGGCCGCCGCGAAGATTGTCTGACCGACCTCGTCCTTGATCTCCCCGTACTTGCCGATCGTGTCAACATCCTGCGGAGCAAGGGTTATATCGCCCGTAGTGCCGGCCTTTTGCATGAAAGCGGTGAGCAGGGCCAGCGGCTTGCTGATAAGGCGGGAGATATAGAAAGCCAGAAACATGGAGATGACTATGGCGGCGACCAGCACGACGAGGATAAGGATAAGCATTGACGTAAATGTAGAGTCGCCCTGTGCGTTGGAGTCTGCCGCGAGGTCGATCTTCATCTGGAGGACGTCGTCGAACATATCGACGACTCTGTTGGTGTCGGCTGTGTATGTCCCCATCAGAACATAAAGCTCCGCCGCGTCGTCGCCCCTCTTAGCGCCCTGATAGATAGTTTCCATACATTCCTGGAAAGCGGAATTATACAATCTCAAAGCGTCGTCGAAAGCGGCCAGCGCAACATCGGTTCTGATAGTCGCGCGGTACAGAGCCAGCTCGTCTCCCAGCTCTCTGTGATACGCAAGTGCCCTGTCGTGGGCGTCTTCAATCAAGTCGAAGTCGCCGATAGCCGCGCCAACGAGATATTCGCGCATACAGGCGCGCTGGCGCTGCAGCATCTCGATGGCTTTGCCCATATACGGCAGAGGGACGGTTTGGAGATCGTACATGTCGGAAGCCCCGCTGTTAATCTGCATCATGCCGAGTATGCCGACGAAGCCCACAATACCGGTCAATAATGCGGCCAAAAGGAAACTGACGATCAGTTTCATTGATACGCGCAAGTTTTTCATGAGAGTATGCCCCCTAAAAAAATTATGAGATAGAGCTAATTAATAAAGAGTATACCACGGTAATTTATTTTTTGCAATAGAAAAATGTAAAAATAAAGAGAAAAAAGTTTTCAAGATATAAATTGCCGCCGCCGCGCCGCGAGGTCTAAATCGCCGTATGCCTGTCTAAACTAGATAAAGAGGTGTTTTTACAGTTGACGGCGCCGGTTAAAAAATTTTTTATAACAGCGGCCGCGGCCGCCGGAATCTGGCTGTTCTGGCGCTGGGTTTTGCCCGTGCTTATGCCGTTTATGCTGGGATTTCTAATCGCCATGCTTATCGAACGGCCCGTGAGATGGCTGATAAAACGCGCGCGGCTGCCGCGCTGGGCGGCGTCGCTGTCGGTGACAGTCGTGCTGATAGGCGCGCTCGCGGGGCTGACATACATGCTTATCTCGAGAATCTCGTATGAAACGGGGCGGCTTTTGCGCCAGCTGCCCGATCTGATGGCAAAGCTGCCCGTTATGTCGCGGGACCTGAATATCAGGCTGGAGGCCGTCGTCACCGCCGCGCCGGCCGAGCTGCAAGACTTTCTGCGCTCCAGCGCGGAGAAGATGATACGCGAGGGCGTTAATATCCCGGGCGAGCTTTACGCGTGGCTTGGGAACTTCATCACGGGCGTTGTGGGCGCGCTGCCCGCCATCGCGCTGTTCGGCATAGCGCTGACGCTCTCTATATATATGATAAGCGCTGACTACCCGGGCGTGACGCGTTTCATTATGGCTCAGGTGCCGCAAAACCGGCGCGGGCACGTTTTGAAGATAGGGCGGAGCTTTATGCCCACGCTGGGGAAATGGCTGAAGGCGCAGGGCATTTTAATCGCAATGAACGCCGGGCTGGCGTTTATAGGCTTTATGGCGCTGCGCGTGGAGTACACGGTGATAATGGTCGGCGTCATCGCGGTTGTAGACGCGCTGCCCGTCGTCGGCAGCGGTATCATTCTGCTGCCGTGGGCGGTGTTCTGCTTTGTCACCGGCGACACGGGCATGGGCATAGGGCTCTCTGTTCTATACTTAGTATTGACGCTTGTGCGCGGAATATCCGAGCCGCGCGTCGTCGGCGCGCAAATAGGGCTGCCGCCGCTGGTATCGCTACTGGCGATATACGCCGGATATAAATTGATGGGGGTTTTCGGTATGATACTGTTCCCGTTTCTGGCGATCTTTATTGTCCAGCTCCACAGCTGGGGGTATGTCAAGCTGTGGAAGCAGGGATAGAGGACGCACGGTGCGCGTCCCCTTTTACGGCGCGATGCCGAAGATTTTTTTCGAGCTGTCGTATTCGGCGCTCAGCAGCTCACGCTCGGCGCGGGCTTTTTCAAGCCGCTCCAGCGCCGAAGATACTCTCGGGTCGTCATGAGGAATACCCTGTTTTATCAGCCTTTGGAATTCAATGCGCTCCTGGTCAACCACGATATCAAGCATAGCCAGCTGTTTTGCCTGCTTATTCAGCAAGAGATGTTCGTGCAATGTCATGACGCAACCTCGGCATATTAAATAATGTTGAAGCCTATTATATCACAGCTTTTGATTAATGTCAACTCAAAAGAGGTAAACTATTTGAACATTTTTTGGCATACTATATCTTATATAGTTTGATTTGGCGGTGACGATGTGACAATCGGGAACGCGGTTAAGGAACGGATAGTTGATTTATGCCGTGAAAGGGGGATAACGCTGAACAAGCTCGGAACGGTCAGCGGTGTTACGCAGTCCACTATCAACAATATCACGAGCGGCAGAAATAACAGCACGACAATCGCAACGATAAAAAAACTCAGCGACGGGCTGAACATCACTGTCATAGATTTTTTTGACTGTGATATTTTCAAGTCGCTGGATCAGGAGATACAATAGAGCGCAAAAAGAGCGGGTGAACCCCGCTCTTTTGATATTGCGAAACATACACGGCGCGTCAGGGATGCCGCGCCCTACGAAACCCGACATGCCGTAGGGCGCGATGTCCTCATCGCGCCGTTGTGGTGTGTTGCGTTTTGGGACGCGACGGGCGACCGGGGACGGTCGCCCCTACATGGGGACGGGAACGTATTTGTAGGGGCGGCCATTGGCCGTCCGCGGTTCCGCCCATGCGCCGTTTGCCATTGGCCGTCCGCGGTTTTAACGCGCGCCGATGTCGCAAAATGTCGCACCCCCAAAATGTTTCACGTGAAACATTTTGGGGGCCGGGCGGTGGTTGGGACGCGGCGGGCGACCGAGGACGGTCGCCCCTACATGGGACGGGAACGGCGGCGGGTTGCGTGCGTAGGGCGTGATGTCCTCATCGCGCCGTTGTGGTGTGTTGCGTTTTGGGAACGACGGGCGACCGAGGACGGTCGCCCCTACGGATCGATTGTTGTTTCGCCGTCGTCGTCATCGCCATCTTCAGGTGTTTCGGGTGTTGTTTCGTCGTCACCGCCGTCGCCAGATTCGCCACCACTGCCGCCGCCATCAGGGATTTCAGGTGGTTCGGGCGGTGTTATCTCTGCGGTCAATATACCGCTCTTGTTTTTTTCCTCGTCATAGACGCCCCATGTGAGTGTAATTGTGCCGGGCAGACTGGCGGCGTTGCCGGTCATACCTGCTTTGTTGACCTTGGCATTTTGCTTTACGCGGACGGGGAACTCGGCTGAGGCTGAAACTTTCGGCAGCTTACCCCACTTTGTGCCGTTGTAGAACTCATATTTTTTCAGGTCGGTTGTGATTTTGCCATTAGCTGTTGTTATCGTTGGGGGTACCAATTCCGCGCGTTCGGCGATTTTAAGCTCCAGTGTCATACTGGCGGGTCTTTTGCCCGTCGCCGCCTTTGTTATTTTGAGTGTCTTGCCGTAAAAATCATGCTCAGAAACATTGAAGTCTGTTTTCACAAGATTCGGGCCGTCAACAGGTGTATCAGGCTCGTCTGCTTCTCCTTTTATCATCAGCACATCGCCTTTTTTCAGCGCTAATATTTCCTTTTTGTAGTTGACCTTATAACTGGGCGCTTTGCTTTTTGTGGCGGGCGTGACCTTCCACGGCCTTCCGGCGGGTAAATAAGTGGTTATGCTGGTCGAAGTCGCGGCGTTACGCAGGAAATATGTAGTTTTCTTTGTGCCTTTTGGAGGCAGATCGGCGATTGTGTTGCCAGAGGCCGACATTTTGACCCATTCGGGGTTTGCCGGCAGCTTGCCGTCCGGCCCGGCTTGAACTATGAAAAGATCGTCCATCAGAGAGCTGAAATTTGTTTCAGGAGCTTTGGCCAAGCCCCATTTATCATCGTCGCTGTAATACAGCTTCAATTTATATGTATTGCCGCCGGGGCGCGCTCGCACCGGCATGAACGTTATAGTGTCGGAGCCGATAGCGGGCTTTCTGGTAGTTGTGTTGTAAGCGTTTGCCAATACGATGACGCTTGCGCTGTTGAACGCGGTGGTAAGCCTTGCGTTTGCGGCGCTGAGATCGCCCGCCGTCCATGTTTTTTCACCGTTCACGCTGAAGGCCGCGACGGTAAAGCCATCGGGCAGGCTGTCTGCCACGATTTCTTCAGCTTCAACGTCAATATATGGGAGGGGGCCTTCGCCGTCTACAAGATATTTATTATCAATGTCGTTTATTATAGGCTGATCGTTGTAGGGCTTGCCGTCAACGTTCAGTTGAGAGATGTCCTTATAGTTATCCTGGACAAAGTCGCCGATGCCGACATAGCCTCTTAACATAACGCCAAGCAGCTCCGCGTCGGGGTGAGTATTGTCCTCAATTGCTTTGAATATATCTTTATATGCGTCTGTATAGGCTTTTTTCGTGGTCTTGGGCACATAGGCGGTGGTGTCATTGAATAAAGAGTTTTTGTAGGCTGCCGCCAGCGCTACGGGCCTTGAACGGTTGAAGTAAATGCTTTTAAGGGTATAATTGTCTGAGAGGCTAGTTTTATGAAAAGCCTGACTGTTGATTTCGGACACTGTCGCCGGTATGAGCAGTGATGTTATGCTGCTGACGTCTGTAAACGAATACATGGCGAGCGTGGTGGTAGAGGAAGAGATGGAGGCAAATCCGGTCACTGCCGGTGCTAGCTCAATTTCATCTTCAATTACTGCGGGGATTATTGTATTCCCGTCATTCTTTCCCGGCGGGTAGATAATAAGGGTTCTCCGGCCGTCGGCGTATATAATGCCGTCTTGAGAAATATATGTACCGTTGCCTTGAGCGACTGTTATTGCTTCCAGATTTTTGCATCCGGCAAACGCCAGGCCGGTAACACCCGTGACCCTATTTATGTTAATCTCTTTAAGCTCTGTGCTGTTTCTGAAAACCTGACCGTTTATATTCCTAAGACTTTCAGGCAGGGAAATATTTTTCCATTTGGGACTGGTGGTGTCGCTGCCGAGTACACTGGCGCCTTCGTAAGTGATTGAAGTCAATGACGCGGATTTAATCGCAAGATCCGTCAGGTTATCCCAACCATCGGTGAATATGTCTCTTAATCCCTTCCAGTTTTCGCTGTTTATATCTGTCATATTGTTCACGTTCAAAATGATTCCCGTATATGATGCTTTTAGTTTAGCGCCATCCAAGCCAAGCGCGTTATTTATAGCGGTCGCAATATTTTGAGCCTCTGCGTTTATGCTTACAGTAAGCGGTTCGGATGTCTCCTCGGCAACACCGACGGGCGCGATGTACAGGACGGCCCCCAGCAGGAGCGCCAGCGTTAGTATAACGGCAACCGACTTTTTCATATTTCATTCCTCCCTAAAAATCACGCAATTATAGGCGTCATGTCTGTTATAAATATTATATCGGAGCTGAGCGCCCCAAACTTTAGCGGCGGCGGGAAATATTTACAATGTTATTTTATCACAATACCGCGGGAAAGGGAAGAGCAAACTTTGTATATTTTTTTATTTGACACGGACCGCCGCGCGGTATAGAATAGAACGCAATAATTACTGCGAAAAGAGAAAAGGTTATGAATCGTGCCCGCATAAACCTGCTTTATCTGCTTCTGATGGGCGCTTTCTACGGGTTTTTCTGTCTGTGCGTGGCGTTTACCGCACGTTTTTTGCATGAACACGGCTTTTCTTATACGCAGATAGCGACGGCCACGATGATAAGCTCTGTGTGCGGCTTCTTTATCCAGCCGCTTTGGGGAACCCTTAACGACCGCGGCGTTTCGCCCAAGCTGCTGGTGTTTATAACCACGGGCCTGTCGGTCGCCGGATTCTTCCTTCTTACATATCACGGCGGCGTTTATATCGTCTCCGTTATATCGCTGATTATCTCAGCCTTGGGCGCGGCCTCGATGATGCCGATAATCGACGCCTGGGGCGTCAAGCTGATTTCACAGGGCGAGGGCCTGTCATATCCCGTGACGCGCAGCTTCGGCTCGCTGACCTATGCTTTGACCTCCATACTGTTCGGCATAATGCTCGACGCGCTGGGTATGAGGGTTACGCCGTGGCTTATGCTGATACTGGCCGTGCCGCTGGCGGTAGTCACGCTTCTGCTTCCCGCGCCGCGCGCCGCGAGGGCGGACGTCGGGAGCCAAAAGTTTTCGGAAGCCGTCGGGATACTGCTCAGGCATCCCACTTATAAGTATTATGTCATCGCGTTTTTTATCTCGGGCATAGGCTCGGCGGCGCAGCTGCTGTACTATCCCATGCTGATGCTCGAGCTGGGCGGGACAAACAGCCATATCGGCACGGGGCTGGCGGTGATGGCGCTTGCGGAAGTGGTTGTTATGCCGTTCTACGGCAAGCTGAGGGCGCGATTCGGCGTGAGGAATATATATGTGTTCAGCCTGTTCGGGACCGGCGTAAGGATACTGGTGGTCGCGCTGTCGGTGAATCCGCTGATGGGTATTTATATGATGGTGCTTCAGAGCATTGCGGGGGCGCTGGCGTTCCCGTCGATTCCGGCGTATGTTTCGGAGAATATCGACAGCCGCCTGATCTCGACGGCGCAGGTGTTTTTCCTGGCCATGGGCTTTACGCTGGCAGGCGTGGCGTCGAATCTGGTCTCGGGACATATAGCCGCGGCGCTTGGAGTGAGGAACACGTTGCTTATCATGTGCTGCGCGCCGTTCGCGGCGGCGGTGTATTTATTGATAATGACCGGAAAAAGGAGGATTAGCAATGACAGAACAGCTTAAAGAGATCGGCGGGCGCCTGTCCGCCCTGAGGGAGATCGAGGATTTGACGAAGGAGCGGTTCGCCGTCAAATGCGGCGTCTCGGTGGAGCTGCTGGAGGAGTATGAGAGCGGCGAGCGCGATTTTTCGTTCTCGTTTCTCTACAACGCGGCGAATATTCTCGGCGTCGATGTCGTCGATCTGATGAGCGGCGACTCCCCGAAGCTCTCGGCCTGCTGCCTTACGCGCGCGGGCGAGGGCTACGCGATAGACCGCCGCGCCGCGTACAGCTACCGGCACTTGGCGTTCACGTTCAAGAAAAAGCTGGCCGAGCCGTTTATGGTAACGGTTGACCCATCCGCTGCGGCGGACGGCGGCGTTACGCCGCCCGAGCTGCACGCGCACGGGGGGCAGGAGTTTAATCTGCTGGTGTCGGGCCGCATGAGGTTCTTTTTGGAAACCCTTGTGTATGACCTGAATGAGGGCGACAGTATTTATTTCGACGCGTCGCGCCCGCACGCCATGCGCGCGCTGGACGGCAAGCCGGCCAGATTTCTGGCCGTCGTGATGCAGGGAGGGGGTTGAGGGTATGCCGTATTATGAGAAGTATACAGGCCGGAACCGTGATAATTACGCCACGCTGGAGGACCTGCAGAAAAACTATAAGCTGACCATACCCGACGATTTCAACTTTGCCTTTGACTGTCTTGACGTTATGGCCGCGGATAAGCCCGGCGATCTCGCGCTGCTGTGGATTTCCCACGACGGCGAGGAGAGGCGGTTCAGCTATGAGGACATCCGCCGCCTTTCGGTCAAGGCCGCCAACTTCTTCATCGCGCAGGGCATAAAGAAGGGCGACATGGTAATGACGACAATGGCCCGCGACTGGCGCTTCTGGCCCGTTTTGATGGGACTGCACAGGATGGGAGCGGTCGCCGTGCCCGCGACGTATCTGCTGACAA
Organism: Oscillospiraceae bacterium; assembly: GCA_009777255.1. Taxonomy (GTDB): domain Bacteria; phylum Bacillota; class Clostridia; order Oscillospirales; family UBA929; genus WRMG01. The sequence goes on from WRMG01000006.1 coordinate 31,207, forward strand.
AGAAGGATATTGAATACCGGATGAACTCCGCGTCGATCAAAATGCTGCTGACCACCCCGAGGTTCAATGTGGTACAGGCGATGGAGGAGGCGCTGCCGAACTGCCCGACGGTGGAGAAGCTGGCGATATTCGGCGGAAGCGTGCCCAACGAAAAATGGATAGACTTCGACGCCGGATTTGAGGCCGCGCCGGAGACGCCGGTAAAGAGGGACAACGTTAAGACCGATATGATGATCATGTCATTCTCGTCGGGCACCACCGGCTACCCCAAGATGGTCTGGCACGACTACACCTATCCGCTCGGGCATATCATGACCGGCTGCTTTTGGCACCGCTGCGAGGACGGCGGCCTGCATTTTACGATCGCCGATACCGCGTGGCTCAAGAGCCTGTGGGGCAAAATGTACAGCCAATGGCTGTCGGGCAGCGCGGTGTTCACCTATGACTTTGACAGGTTCAGCGCGGCGGACATACTCTCGAAGCTGGAAAAATACCGGGTGACGTCCTTCTGCGCGCCGCCGACAATGCTGCGGTTTCTGATCAGGGAGGACATGGAGTCCTATGACCTCTCCGCGCTGAAGCACTGCACGACGGCGGGCGAGGCGCTGAACCCCGAGGTATACAATATCTGGATGGAGAAAACGGGGCTGAAAATCTTCGAGGGGTTCGGCCAGTCCGAAACCACCCTCTGCTGCTGGACGGGGTACCCGTGGATGCAGCCCAGGCTCGGCAGCATGGGGCTGCCGGTGCCGGGGTACAGAATGATCATCGCCGACGACGACGGCAACGAGGTCGATCCCGGCGTCACGGGCGAAATCTGTATCCGCACCGACGAGGCCGGCGGCGGCAAGCCGATAGGCATGTTCTCCGGCTACTATAAAGACGACGAGATGACGAAAAGCGTCTGGTACGACGGGCTTTACCACACCGGCGACACGGCTTATAAGGACGAGATGGGCTTTCTGTGGTATATCGGGCGCACCGACGACGTGATAAAATCGTCCGGCTACCGTATCGGGCCGTTTGAGGTCGAGAGCGTGCTGCTGGAGCATCCGGCGGTGCTTGAGTGCGCCGTCACGGGGATACCCGACCCCGAGCGCGGCTTCGCCGTCAAGGCGACCGTCGTGCTGAACAAGGACTATACGGCCTCGCCGGAGCTGACAAAGGAGCTGCAAACCCATGTCAAAACCGTGACCGCGCCGTATAAATACCCGAGGGTTATCGACTATGCGGACGCGCTGCCCAAGACGGTCAACGGTAAAATCAGGCGGGTTGAGATACGCCAGAAAGACTCCGCCGCAAAATAATTGATTTTGGGTATTGCTTTTTCAATAAATACATGCTATAATACTTTTTGCGCCCTGTGCGCTAATCTATGGATAAAGGAGGTGGTTGACTTGCCTAATATCAAGTCCGCCAAAAAACGCGTTCTGGTATCAGCCAAGAAAACCGCAAATAATAAAAGCGAGAAAACCGCTTTGAAAACAGCTATAAAGAAAGTACACATCTCTGTGGCGGAGGGCGGCAAGGCCGAGGCGGGCCAGGCGTATGTGAGCGCCCAGTCCTCGATCGACAAGGCCGCGCAGCACGGCATTATGCACAAAAACACCGCCGCGCGCCGCAAGAGCAAGCTGGCGAGGGCTGTTTCCACGATGTAATTTTGGCGGACACGATAGGCAGGCGCGGCGGGGAAACCCGCCGCGCCGGTTTTGTGTGACGTTGTGACATATATACACGGCGCGTCAGGGATGCCGCGCCGTACAACACACCCGTTCGTAGGGCGCGATGTCCTCATCGCGCCGTGTACCGTGTGTCGCCCGCGGGCGTCCCGTGTTTATTTTGCCGCCCGCGTAAATCCCGCGCCGTATATAACGCGGCGGGCGACCGGGGACGGTCGCCCCTACACACGTCCGCGTTAAATCCCCTGCCGGTTGCGACCGGCCACGGGACGCCGAGGGCGTCGTCCCCTACAGGGGGCGTTTTTTGTGCGTGCGGGGGTTATTCGCCCATTATATGTATTAGGATTTCTCGCTCTCTGGCGCGCACCTGATCAAAGTCGGCGAACCATACATGGCCGAACCGGCCCAGCTGGGCATCCCCGTCGATTATCGGGATGGAAACCGAACGCCCGATTATGGCCGAACGCAGATGGGCGTCGGTGTTCAGGCTCCACGCGGGGTCCTCCCCGATGGCCTGCGCGCGTACAATATGGTCTTTGCCGGGATGCAGGTACTGGCCCTCATAGCGGCAGGTCGGCGCGATTTTATCCAGCGCGTTGACGAGGTCCTGCATGATGTAAAGCGTGTCGTTGAAGGTGCTGCCGGCCGACGGCTCCTGAATAAAAACGGAGCAGGTGGTATGCTGGGAGTACACCGTCAACAGGCCGTTTTTAATGCCGGCGGACTCCAATACCCGTTTTACGTCCGGCGTCACGTCATGGAAGGTGGGGCGCGTTTGGGTCGTAACGCTTACTTTTTCACTGTGGATTTTCATTTTTGCTTCCTCCTGTAATTTATTTTCAGACGCCGTTTTGGCGGTCATCCCATGCCCTGCGTACCGCGGCGAACATTTCACGCAGTTTGGCTTTCGGGTCTTTCGCGTTGAAAATGCCCGACGCCGAACCGGCGGCGTCCGCTCCGGCATAGATACATTTGTATACGTCGTTTCCCGAGCTGATGCCCGCGCCTATCAGGACGCTTATGTCCGCGTTTACGCTGCCGACGGTTTCGAGGGAGGTGCGGATATAGCTCAAATCGGCGCTCTCGGCGGTGCCTATAAGCTCCGCCGGCTCCGATATAATGATGTTGGGGGAGAGGTTGGCCACGGCCCTTACCTCTGCCATTGAGGACGCGCATACCTCTGAATACAGCCCCAAATCCCGCGCTTTTTGGATCAGGCCGCAAAGCGCTGACAGACTGACGGGCCGTTCCGGGTGGTTCAGGCATACGCCGTGGGCGCCCGCGTCCCTGACGCTTTCTGGCAGAACCTTGCCGCCGCCGCCGCCCGGCCCTATACGAATATCGTCCATGCAGGGGGCGAATACATAGAGGTTTTTTGTGCGGGAGGCGATGCGCTCCAGCAGTATAAGCGGCGCGGTGAAAATCACCCGTATATCGTTTTTGACGGCTTCCTCATCGGCAAGCAGTGCGATGTCCACCACATCACGCCCGTACATGTAGCTCTTAGGGCCCAGTTCAAAAAAAGGCGGCTTGATTTTTGAAAGCATTCGGACTCCCTCCCTTTATTTGCGGATAAGCCGCGCCAGACCGGCCACGTTTACCGCGTGATTCCGCAACCGGCTTCCGGTGTCGTTTCGCGGCGGTTCGCCGCGCGTTATTTCGTGGTAAGTGCCGGCGAAGCCGTGGGCGCCTATCTCCGACAAAGCCCTTATGCCCGACTGGATCAGCTCCCATTTGCCGATTTTCAGCGTGGGGACCAGATATTGGCGCGAGGTCTGCCCCAGCTTGACGAACTCCAGATGATGAAAATATTCATGCGCAAGGATCATCTCCTCCGCCTCGTCATAGGGCATACCGTTTTTCTCCGCCCAGCGGCCGATGGAAACGGTGTAAAGCACGATTTTTCCCTCGTCGGGGAAATACTCGCTGAAATAGCGGACTTTGCCCACTATTTGATCGACGCTCCGTTTCTCCAGAACCAGACCGCCGCGCCGCGCGGCATCGTAGATATTTTTTGATTCGCCGCCCTCATTGAAGATATCCTTGGCGGCGGCGGCGCCGGTTTCCCACGCGCGGTCGGAAATGACGGCCCTGGCATCCTCGGGGATTTTGCCATACAGGATGTCGCGGGTAAGCTCCTCGCGGGAGAGTTCCTTGTCAGGATAAGGGAAATTTCTCATGGCCGCACCCTCCTCTCTTCACTGTTCAATCACCAGCAAAGCGTCGCATACCTGAACACCTCGCCCCTCCTCCATAACCAGCACCGGATTGAGGTCAAGCTCCTCCAGCCTGTCCCTGTTGTCACAGGCGAAGTCCGAGAGCGCAACCATTAAATCCGCCAGCGCCTCGACATCCCGCGTTTTGCCGCCACGATAACCCTCCAGCAGCGGCCAGGCGCGCAGGGACCGCAGCATATTTTTCGCTTCGGCGCGGTTCAGCGGCGCCGGATACAGTGCGGCGTCACGGAAAAGCTCGACAAAAACGCCGCCCAAGCCCGCAAGCATTATGGGGCCGAGCTGTTTGTCCCGCTTAACGCCCAAAATCATTTCAAGCCCGCCTGTGAACATTTTCTGCACCAAAACGCCGTCTGTGTGCGCGTTCAGCTTTTTGGCGTTCTTCATTATCTGTTTATACGCGCACCGCGCGGCGGCGGCGTTAGCGAGGTTTAATTTGACGCAGCCGGCGTCGCTCTTATGCCGTATATCGGCCGAATTGATTTTTAATACCGCCGGATAGCCGATTTGCTCCGCGAGAGCCTCTGCCTCCTCGACGCTGTGAGCCAATTCGCCCAGATAGATGTCCACTCCGGCTTGGAGCAGGATGCTTCGGCTGTCGTACTCGCTCAAGGGCTTGGCGTTAAGCTGTTTTTTTCGCGGCGGCGCCAGAGCCAGCCGTCTTTCGGACGGTTTGTATCCGATAAAATCCGCCAGATGGCGCAGCGCCGGAAACCCGTACTTGGGCGCCGCCAAAACGGGGATACCCATGCCGATAAATGTTTCTACAAAGGAGGGGTAGCGAGAACCCTCCACAAAAGGGAGGATGACCAGCGGCTTTTTTTTCAGCCGTTCGGAGGCCTTTTTGATACCCTCGAACATGATGAATTCCGGCTCGGTGGGTTTCTTTTCGGTGATCGTATAGCCCAGTATCCCGATGTCGATGCCCGGGTCATCCATAAATGTCAGGATACCTTCCGCGAACAGGTCGGCGTCATAGGAGAGGGTTACGGTCATATCAAGCGGATTGCGGGGGGTAGCGTAAAAAGGCAGCAGCTTTTTTAGCTTTTCAAGGGTCTTGGGCCGCAGCGCCTGATAGCGTATTCCGTGCAGCCAGCCGCTGTCGGCGCATATTCCCGTTTCGCCGCCGGACATGCACATGGCGCCGAAGTTTGCCCGGTCAGGAATCTTTCCAATGGCGGCAAACAACGCCGCCGTGGTACGCAGCTCCTGAAGGTCCTGTACCCGTATGACCCCGAATTTACGGAACAGCGCATCGTAAATACTGTCGTCGCCGGTCATGCTGCCGGTGTGGGTGGACGCGTTGGCGGCCCCCTCAGGGCTGCGCCCCGCCTTCAGGATTACCACGGGCTTGCGCTTTTGCGCGGCGCGGCGCAGTCCGGCCTCAAGACGCGCGGCGTTTTGAATCCCCTCGATATAAAGGGCTATAACCTTAGTGTCCTCATCGTCCACGAGAAAGCTGATATAGTCCTCGATGGTTACTATCTTGCCGTTGCCGGCGGAAATAGCGTAAGACAGCTTTACCTCAGCGGCGTTCATCATGTCGATACAGAACTGCCCGCTCTGAGATACCAGACCGATCCCGCCGGTTTTTCCGTGGTAATTGCCCTCGAACGCAAATGCCGGAATACCGTCGGAAAAATTTATGAAGCCGCTGCAATTGGGGCCCATTACCGCGATGTCCAGCTCCCGCGCGGCGCTGATCAGCCCGCTCTCATAATCCGCGCCTTTATCGCCGCCGGTTTCAGAGAAGCCGCTGGCGTAGATTACCGCGCCGCCGCAGCCTTTGCCGGCGGCCTCCCGCAGAAGGCTCTCCGCGTTCCGGCGGCCGGTGCATAGGATAACCAGATCTAAAGTGTCCGGCACATCGGACACGGTGGGGTAGCATTTCCTGCCCAGCACGGTTTCATATTTGGGATGGACGAAATATACCCGGCTGAGGTCATTTTGATAACTCATAATATTCAGGCAGGTATCGCGTCCCATGCCCATCTTTTCGCTGGCGCCGACGACGGCTACCGACTTAGGCTTCAGCAGTTTGCATATGTTCATAAATCACCATTCCGCTTTCAAATCCCGCGTTAAAGCATAGCGCGTTTTTTGGATTGTGTTTTCCTTTGCCCGCAAAGTGACTGTCAACGGCGTTTCTGAGGTATTCCGGCTCAAAGATACGGCTGACGGCGCAAAAAGCTCCCAGCATGGCGATGTTGGCGCCTTTAGCGTTATTAAAGCCGATTGCGATTTCTGTGGCGGGCAGGCGCGCGAACTTGATGTCTTTCCGGTAACCGCGGCCCGTCCTTACCAGCGATGTGTTGATAACCAGCATGCCGCCCGGTTTCAGCCGCTTTTCAAATTTGTCCAGCGACGTTTCGTTCAAAATGATAAGGTAATCGGGCTTTGTGACATACGGGCTGGCGATCTCGCCGTCGGCTATCTTCACATGGCTGTTGGCGGTGCCTCCGCGCATTTCCGCCCCGTATGACGGGAACCAGGTGACTGTCCAGCCCAGGCCCATAGCCGCCTCGGCAAGGATAAATCCCGCCACGGACACGCCCTGACCTCCGAACCCGGCAATAATCAGCTCCGTCATACCGGCTGCCCCCCTTTGTCGATGTATTCGCCCACAGGGAACAGGGGCTTTATTTCCTCGCGCAGTTTTTTCAGGGAGTTGAGAGGCGTCGTCCCCCAATTGGTCGGGCATGGGCTGAGTACCTCCACCAGACAAAAGCCTTCTTTGTCCAGCTGCTTTTGAAGGGCTTTTTTTATCATACTTTGCGTCCTTTCCACCTCCTGCGGGCTGTCCACCGACCCGCGCGACAGATACGCGATGTCGAAATGCCGCAGCGTCTTTACGACATCAAAGGGCGAGCCGTCCCTTACGGCGCTGCGGCCAGAGGGGGAGGAGGTGGTTCTCTGCCCGATTATCGAGGTCGGCGACATCTGCCCGCCGGTCATTCCGAAGACACAGTTGTTGACCACCAGCGCGAGGATATTCTCGTTGCGCAGCGCCGCGTGTATAGTGCTTTCGATACCAATGGCATAGGCGGAGCCGTCTCCGGCGTGGGCTATCACCACGTCGTCTTTCAGCACGCGCTTCACTCCCGCCGCGGCAATGATAGGCCGGCCGTGGGCGGCCCCGAGGTAGTTGTATGTGACGGTGCTTTCGATGAAAGCGCCGCAGGCCACGTCCATCACGGCGACTATCCTGTCGGACACGCCCAGCTGCTCGGCGGCCTCGGCTATGCACCGGACGACAATACCGTGACCGCAGCCCTGGCACCAGCCGGTATGCACGTCTTTAATAGTACAAGGTTTTCTCAGTGTCATATCTTACCTCTGATTTCCCGCAAAAAGGCCTCGGCCCGCTCCACGCACACTCCGGCGTCAGGCACATTTGCGAATTCGCCGTAATATTTCACCGGATACCTGCCGCCGGTGGCCAATATAATATCGTCCGTCATCTGCCCTAAAATGTTCATCTCCACACTCAGGAAGCCTTTTACCTGCGGCCCTGACTTTTCAAAGGCGCGCGACGGGAAAGGCCACAGCGTAATGGGCCGGATCAGCCCCAGCTTCAGCCCTTCGGCTCTCCCGTCTTTTACAGCCTGTTTGCATACTCTGGAGCTTATCCCGTAGGCGACAAGGATAATCTCGGCGTCGGCGGTCCGCAAGCATTCCCAGCGCTGCTGCTCCGCCGTCATCCTGCGGTATTTATCCAGCAGAAAGGTGGGATACCGGTCGGCGCCCATATGGTAATAGACGTTGACAATGTGGCGCTGCTCCTCCCCGTTTTTGCGGGATTTCAGTTCCCAGCCGCCGGTGCCGATGTCATGCTCTTTCCGCTCGGGAAGCTCCACCGCCTCAGCCATTTGCCCGATGGCGGCGTCCGACGCGATTATGACCGGATGCCGGTATTTCTCCGCCACGTCAAAGGCGGCATAGGCTATGTCGGCGTTTTCCTGCACGCCGGCGGGGGCGAATACGACGGTGCGGTAGTCGCCGTGGCCGCCGCCCCGCGTCAGCTGCCAGTAATCGCCCTGCCCCTGAAAGACGTCGCCGAGTCCTGAGCCGATACGCATTACATCCACGATTACAGCGGGTATGTCGTCGGCCGCGAGGTACGAGATGCCCTCCTGTTTCAGAGAGAAGCCCGGGCCTGAAGAGGTGGTGAGGGCGCGCGCGCCTGCGGCGGCGGCTCCGAACAGCATGTTAATGCCGGCCACTTCGCTTTCCGTCTGAATACATTCTCCGTTGTATTCCGGCATACGCCAGGACATATATTCCAAAATCTCTGACTGCGGGGTAATAGGGTAGCCGCTGAAAAAGCGGCAGCCCGCCCGCATGGCCGACTCGGCGAGGGCCTCGTTGCCCTTCATCAATACCTTGGCCATTTTTGCCAAACACCTCCTCTGTAAATCGGGCTAAAGCTCGAATACGAAATCAGGACAGATACGATAGCAATTCCCGCATTTAGAGCATTTCTCCACGTCCACCCGCACGGTAGGATACCCGTTTGTGCCGCCTGTTTTTGAGGGGGTTATTGCCTTTTTCGGGCAGAATGCGACACAGTAAAAGCAACCCTTGCATCTGGCGAGGTTGGTTTTGATTTTCTCCATTTTTACCACCTCTCGTTATCGCTTGTGAGCGTGCAGATCACAATAAGCTCCTCGTCGGGAACGGCGCTTGCCAGCTCCACGTCGCCCAGCGCGTATATCTGGTCTTTTTTTTGCATACCGGACAGCGTGATTATGCGCTTGCCTCTGGCTATATAGATGTTGGGCAGCTCCGCGCCCCCTTCGCCGGAAACCGTGTAGCTTTCCAGCAGATACTCCAGCAGCTTGCGGTAGCTTTTCTTTTTGCAGCGGTGGACCGTTCCGTTCCGGCGCATAAGCCTTATAACGCCCATTTTGTCAATAAGCCGCACGGCTTTTTGTCTTTTTGTAAAGATAAAGAACCGCTTTGTTTTCCGCTCGGCGGAAAAGGCGCAATAACCGGCGTTTTCCGCCTCCAAGCTTATTTGGTCCGGCGGCATTTTCAGGCTTTCGGCCGCGATCTCCCGCAGCTCGTCGTTCGTCTTTTCCTCTTGGGTCAGGTCTTTCGCTCTCATCTCCATCGCGCCTATAGCTACCGCCCGCAGCTTGTTCTTCCGGTTGTCCATCGACACAGTTACCTCCACCGTATCGGGGGAGGCGCCCGAATGTACCGCCATATCAAAGGCCTCGCCGCGCACGGCCAGCACATCCTGCTCGGTGGGCTGATATACGGTGCGCTCTACCATTTCCCGCACCATAGCCAGTGACACTCCGATAGGGGAGATAAGAGGCGCGTTTTTTGCGATACGGTGCTTGCAGTCAAGAATTTTAGCCAAATGGGGAACGACTGTGGAAGCGCCGCCGCCGCCGCCGACAAGGACGACGGTTTCGCTGTCCAGCTGATACTCATCTAAAAAGGCATACACGACCTGAATATTTTTATCGGCCGAAAACGACAGCGCCTTGTTGGCGGTTTCTTCCACCGATAGCCCCATGGCGTTGGCCAGAGGGAGCCATGCCTTGCGGGCGGCCCCAATACTTCCCGCGGCGTAGTCGTCTTCGGGAACAAAGCCCGCGATGTTTGCCGCGCCGGAGAGGGTGAGCGCAAAGGTCTTGCCGTTTGAACATTCGATGTAAGCGTATTCGGGGTCGCCCTTCATCGGGCGGATCGCTTTAAGGACGGGGTCTTGAATATCCTCGGGGTCGGCATACGCCTCATACGCGAGCTTAGCGATATGCGCGCTGCGCGGTCCGATGTCCACCGCTTTGCCGTCGCGTAAAACCACCATGCTTCCCCCGCCGATTCCGACAGTACGCACGTCCAGCGAATTAAGATAGGTTTTATGTCCGCCTACCTCGGCGTATTGGATCATAACGCTGCCGTCGCGCACGCAGGAGATGTCAGTGCTGGTTCCGCCTACCTCCAGAAATATACCGTCGGTCAGCTTTTCATACATCAGCGCGCCCGCCACTCCTGCGGCAGGACCCGACAGAATGGTAAGGATTGGGCGGCTGCGCACCTCGTCAACCGTCATCACGCCGCCATCGCAACGCATTACCATCAGGGGGGAGTCGATTCCGGCCTGCCGGATGCTCTGTTCGGTGTAATTGGCGGCCTCCAGCATCTTGGGCATGATGCTGGCGTTTATTACCGCGGTGCGGGTACGCACCTTGAGCCCGTACAGCTTTGACACCTCATTCCCCGCGGTTGCGGGGATCCCCTGCTCGGTATACCGCCGCGCGACGGCATTTTCATTCTCCGGCTTGTCCACGGCGAAGGCCTCGCTTACAACCATCGACTCCGCTCCGGCGTCCCGCAGCCGGGCCAGCGCCTCATCGGCGGCGCGTATGAGATCCTTTTCATCTCCGGTATTCACGAAGGCGTTGCCGGTTTTCAGCAATTTGCCTCTAGTCAGCTCCACATCGCCTATATGAGTGTCGGCTTTTGCCTTTATCCCCTCAAGGCCGCGGCCCAGAGTCACTATGCCGACGCTGGATACGTCCCCCTCCAGCAGCGCGTTGGTGGCCTGCGTTGTGCCGTGGGCTATGAACGAAACATCTCCGGCCTCAATTTCACAGTCCGCCATGATCCTGCGCAGGGCTTCGACGATACCGGCCGCCACACCCTCTTTTGAGTCGTGGGTTGTGGGGATTTTAATGCCGCCGATCAGACGGTAATCTCTGTCGTCAACAGCTACGGCGTCGGTAAATGTGCCGCCTACGTCTATTCCAATTCGGACCGCCATGGGGCGTCATCTCCTTTCAGATCAGCAGCACGGCGACGGCGATGGTAGTGACTGCCGTGAGTGCCCACCGCCAGAGGAACAGCTTGTTGGTCGCGGTGATGGAATCTGAGCCTACGTAATTTGAAACATACACTACAACGGTGGAGGTGGGGCAGCCGTCGTTGGCCCAGCGGCAAAGCGAGTAAAATACCGCGCCGAGAATAACGGGCGACAGCTTGCCGGTGGTGATCATGCAGGCGAGCAGACCAGCGCCCAGACCGTAGATATTCAGCGGTCCGCGGTACAGCACGCCCGGCGCCAGAATGATGACGAAGATCACAAGGATGAATACGGTGCCCGGCGTGATAACGTCCATGAAAACCTGAATTGATTCCTGCGTGCGCGCGGCGGTCATGGCTTTCAGCGCCATGCCTATGCCGATACACAGCCCGATAGGGGGCGCGGCGTCCTTGCCCGCCTCATGGAAAGCGGTGACAAGCATATTGACGTACTGCTTTATGTTTTTATTTACGGTGAAGATGACGAGCCATAATATGCCGATGTAGAAGCAGGCCATAGGCGGCACCCCGAACACCATAGTCAGCACCACTATAATAAGCGGGGTAAGACAGGCCATCATGCCACGTATGCCCTTAACCTGTTTTTCGGGCGCGAACGCTTCCTCTTCATCGACGTCTTCCTCAGTTTCGACGGGCGCGGCAAAGGCTATTTTTTTAGCGCCCTTCTTGAAAATAAAGAACAGGTAGACCACAATGAAAATACCGGCGCCGGCAGCCAGCACTATAGCCGGCATACGCAGATCGGTAAACTCAATACCCGCCACCTGAGTCAATGCGGACATGTTAGCGGTATTCAGGGAGTAGCCGATGCCGAAGGCCATCAGGAAAAGATTGGCGGCGGCGGCGGGCGGGACCCCTATGGACAGCATTATCGGAAGCACCACGCCGCTTACCATCATTGCCGCGCCGGTTCCATACAGCGAGGTGAACAGGAACGCGGTGACGGCGCACAGAAGCAGCGCGATTATGACGGGCTTATCTCCGCCCAGCTCGGCGGCTTTTTTAATGAGAGTCTGGGTCACGCCGGTACGGTCCATGATGCCGGAGAGCCAGCAGGCAATAAAAATGAGGAACGCGGTGCCGGCCAGATAAGTTGTACCGTCCACCAGAACCAGATTGAACAGGCTGTCCTCTCCCATGATCGGGAAGCGGGCCAGCACCGCCACCGCAATGGCCATCACCGGCAGCGCGAACAGCGCCGGCAGCTTTTTGGTAGCCATCAAAACGGCAATTATAATAAAAGCGATGATGATAAGAACTCCTATAAACATATAAATCTCCCCTTTTTACAGAATAGGTTGAGGTTGATCCGTTAACGGAATATCAGCCGATCCCCGCGATGACCTCCATTTCGATAAGACACTGCCTGCCGTCGTGGACGAACAGGGCGGCCTCGTGGGAGGAACGCGCCGGATAGTCGCCTTTTGGGAAATACTCCTCATAGGTTTTGATGAAGCCGCTTAAATTTCTTCCGGGCTCGAACACGTAAGCCGTCACCCGCAGAACATGGTCAAAATCGGTTCCGGCGTCCTCCAGAAGATACTTCAGGTTTTGCATAGTTTGTCTGGTCTGTTCCTCGATGGTGCCGCCCACTATTTCGCCGTCCATTCCGAAAGGGACCACCGTGGTAAAGAACAGATTGTTCCATTTCAGTCCCTGAGAATAACTGCCTAAGGCGGGCGCTGCCCGGTTTGAGTTGATCTGGATTCTCGCGCTCATAACTCAGTTCCTCCTTTGTTTAGAATATATTTCCAACTGCCTCGTGACGGCGCCCAATTCCGCCGGAGGCAAATCATTGGCGGAAGGTTTTTCCGTTATACTCGTCATACAGCGGCTTGAGAGCGGGATAAAGTTTTTTGAACATCCCGTACATTCTGTCGTACACTGCCGCGTACCGTTCTCTGGGATAAAATGTGTCCTTTATCCTGACGAACGCGGCGGCGCCCCGATACCCGTACAGTCCCATGCCGATACCCGCGGTCAGCGCGCTGCCTATGGCTCCGGCGTACCGCGGCGACTGAGTGACGCGTACAGGAACCTGAAGAATGTCCGCGGCCATTTGCATCCAGAAAGGGTCTCCGGCGCCCCCGCCAACCGCGACGAGGGTTTGTATATCTTTGCCGGTGTCTTCGCGGAAGCAGTCCAGCTGCCCGCGCAAGCTGTAACATACACCCTCCATTACGGCGTTCAGGATGTGACGGCGATCATGCAGGTTGGTCATGTTGAAAAACACCGCCTTGGCGTTTTCGTCGCATATCGGGAAATTTTCGCCGCACAGCCATGACGTGGCAATCAGACTGCCGCTTCCGCGCGGAACCTGTTCCGCCTGACCGGACACGAAATCGTAAATCTTACGCCCCATGCGGTTCTTCTCCTCGCGGTAAAACTGATCAATGGCCCAGTCCAGCATCCGGCCCGCGCTCTGGGTGCCTCCGCCGTAAATCAGCACATCTTTGTTGATGCTGTAGATCTGGTATGCGCCGGGACTGACGGAGTCAAGCCGTTTTGCGCCGGTCATGACCGACAGCCAGCCCGAGGTGGAAAAACAGATATGCGCGTCGCCCTCCAGCAGACAGCCGGCGCCCGCCGCCGCGCCGGGTACGTCACCCGTGCCCATGTATATACGTGTTCCGGTGGTAAGGCCCAGCTCGTCAGCCGCCTCCGGCGTGAGGTTGCCGACATATTCGGCGCATAGCTTCAGGGGCGGTATGCGCGTCTCTTCGACACCGGCAATTTGATACAGCTTTTTCTTAAACGCGCGCTGCTCAGGGTCCAGAGAATAAGGGCCGGAGTTCGTAAGCTCCATGTGCAGCTTTCCGGAGGCCTTATAAGTTATGTAACCGGTACAGTCGGCAAACCAGGCCGTTCTTTGAAACAGATACGGCAGATGCTGCCGCAGCCATAAATATTTTGCCGCTACCGTGGTGGGCGTGGCAAACGCGCAGCCCAGCTGCCCGTTTATATAGTCCGCTTGCTCTCCGGCGCGCCCGTCCAAAAAAGTGATGGTATTGTAAAGAGGGCGGCAGTTTTCGTCCAGAGGTATCAGCCCCATGCCCTGAGTGCATAAAGACATGCCGAGTACGCGCGCGCCGTCTATGCCCGTTTTCTTGATAAGCTCACGGGTACATTCGCATGCGGCGTTCCAGTAAACCTCAGGATCCTGCTCGGCAAAGCTGATTTTTGAAACCAGCAGAGAGTAACTGCGGCCGGCGGTGCCCAACAGCTCGCCGTCCAAGGAGGTCAGCACCGCCTTCAGGCCGCCCGTGCCGAAATCAAAGCCTAAGATATATCCCCGCTCCATAACGCACCACCCGTATTTTATATGCTTTGTAAATCCACGCTCACCCGATATGAATCCGGCATTGAGGCGTGTTCCAAAGCTCTGGCGAACTCCCTGAGCGGAAATGTTTTGCCCTCCAGACATTTGGATACGTCAATGCTCCGGTCCCCCAGCATTTTGGCCGCCTCGATAAAATCGGCGTTGTCGGCGTTGACGGTTCCGATTATTTCCTGCTTGCGGTAATGCAGAAGATTTGCGTCGAAATCCAGCTCCGGCTTAGGGTATCCGGCGGCAAAAATAAGCATTCTGCCCTTGAAGTGCCTGAGCATATCGTACGCCTGCCTGTAAGCGGCCGTATTGCCTACGGCGGGAATTACCACGTCGGCGCCTCCTCCTGTCAGCTCCCGTACGACCGCGACAGGATCACAGGTTTTGGCGTTGACGACCGGGCCGATTTCCATATCCGTGGCGCGTCGGATTTTTTTGTCCGATATGTCGGTCATGATAACGCGCGCGCCGTATGCTTTGGCAACCTGCGCGTTTATCAGCCCCATGGCGCCCGCTCCCACCACCACAACCGTATCCGCGGGCTTCACGCGCGCGCGTTTCATGCCCTGTATAACGGTGGCGACCGGCTCCAGAAACGCGGCCTCCTGAGCGGGGATGTCGTTGGAAACCTTGATGGCCAGACGTTGGGGGATAAATTTATAATTGGCAAACCCTTTTACGCCGTGAAAGCCATCCAGCCCGACGCCTGTATATGGCGCATAGCGGCAGTCGCCGGTGTTTCCGGTACGGCAGTCGCCGCACACGCCGCACTGCTGGTTCAGCTTGCCGACCCTGTTCCCGAGCTGAAACTCGCCGATGACCTCCGCGCCCTTTTCTATCACGATGCCTACATACTCGTGCCCGTCGGCCATGGGTGATTGGAATTGCCTTAACCCCATCCAACGCTGATAATCCTCGGTGCAGATGTTGCAAATCTCCATTTTAAGCAGCATCTGATCCGGCAGGAGGGGTGGCAGCTCCCCGAGGCGAACCTCCGCCTTGCCCGGTCCCAGCTGTACACCGAAATGCGCCGTTATGAATCCCATATTGCAGCCCTCCTGTTTGACAGCGTTTTTTAAGTGTGCTATTATTAAAAACATCAGTTAAGGAAAGGGGTTGTGCGTTTTGCTGAACCGTAAGATGTCCACGCCGCTGCACATGCAGGTGCGTAATATACTGCTTGACAGAATCACTTCACAGATATATCCCGTAAACGAGCAAATTCCGTCGGAGAACGATCTGAGCAAAGAATTTGGTATCAGCCGGATGACCTTGCGGAATGTAATTACAGAATTGGTATGGGGCGGCTATCTGTACCGGATACAGGGCAAGGGTACTTATGTGTCCGAGCCTAAAATTACCGCCCGCCCAACAAAACACACCGGAATACACGAGCAAATAGAGCAGATGGGGTATAAGGTGAAAATTGTGCCCGTGGGCGTGGAGTTAAGGCCCTGCACAGATTTTGTTAAAAGAGAGATGAAACTTGACGGCGATGAAAAGGTGTTTTCCATTTTAAGGCTGCGCTATGTCCAGGGTAAGCCGCTGAGTCTGGATACGTCTTTTATCCCTAAGAAATTCTGTCCCGGCATGACGCTTGAAGACTTCGGAAGGGCGGATCTCGGCGAGATACTGGAAAAGCGCTGCGGGCTGGCTTTGCATTACGCCGAGGAAACGCTGGAGGCCATATCAGCCGGCAAAGAGGAAGCCGAATATCTCAGCGTTCAAGTGGGGGACCCTTTGCTGCTGCTCTGCGACAAAATATATGACGCTGAAAACCGCCTGTTTGAATACAGCCGCGTGGCCTTTCGGGGAGATAATATCCGTATCAAAAATCAATATCCGATGGAACATCCTCTGAACCCCGAATTGAATATAGTTTTAAGATAAATATTGTGACAAAGGGCGTTTATTTATGCATATAGATGTATAGACAAGTATATACATAATTATAGCAATTCCGCAGCAGCGGTCAATAGCAGAAACAAACAAAAATAGACGCGCATAACTCGAAAAAATTGTGCAATTCTGCTAAAGTCAAAAATGAGGCGGGGGATTAAATTGAAAAAACATATCGGTATTACGACCGCCATGTTATCGGCTTTTATTTTCGGATTCACCCATATTCTGGTGAAAATGTCCTATGACGGCGGCGGCAACGGGATTACCGTGACATTTTTCAGGGCGGCGTTTGCGGTTCCCGTGCTGTTTGTGATTCTAAGGGCAAAAAAAATTCCCTTCCGCGTTAACAGAAAGGAAATTCGTGATTTATTGGTTATCGGCGCGTTGGGTTCGGCGGCGACCCCTCTGCTGCTTTACACCTCCTACTCGTATATATCTGTCGGGCTGGCCGCGGTTTTGCACTTCTTTTTTCCGGTGATTATAACGCTGGCGAATGTGATGTTTTTCAAAGAAAAAGCCAGCCGGCCCATCGTTTTGTCCGTAATGCTGGGCATAGCCGGAGTTGCTCTCTCATTTGAGGGGGCTTTGACGGGAAACCCCTTAGGCTTCGCGCTCGCTTTAGCGTCCGGCGTCACGCACGCCGTTTATATGCTGGGGGTACAGCATACGGCGCTGCGCGGAATGCACTGCTTTAAGATTTCCTTTTATCTCTGTATTGTACAGGCCGCAATCTCTCTTCCGTTTGGGTGGAATTCCCAAAGCCTTGTATTTCAGCTTACACCGGCGGCATGGGGATATATATTGGCCGTTTCGCTGTTCACCGTTATCGGCGCCCTCTCGCTTTTGCAGGTTAGTGTGCGGTATGCCGGAGCCACAGCCGCCGCCGTTCTGTCGACGATTGAACCTATTACCAGCGTTATTCTTGGGGCGCTGCTGTTGAGCGAAACATTTACCCCGTTAAAAATACTGTCGGCCGTGTTTATTTTGGCAAGCGTTGTGCTTGTATGCGGCTTCAGACGAGAAAGCAACCGTTCGTCAACGAGTTAGACATAACGCGTACCTTTCCATGTGCTCCAAACTCCGATGGCGGTGTCGATCATGGCCGCGGCGACAAATATTACGGAGAAGAAGACGGCAAACCCACCGGGCCGCAAGAAGCTGACCTTGCCGGAGAGAGTGAGCGCAAACTCAATAAAATCACCGCTTAGTAAATCCGGCCAGCGCAGTATATAGATAACGATACTTACCTGCGCGACATTGCGGACCGCGTTTATAACGCAAAGCGGGATATTCCATCTTGCCCAGTACAGCTTAAAGCCGTCGGCGATAAGCGCCATACACCCTAACAGAATAATATGCGGAATCAATCTGTCCAGCGCCGCCTGTGAAAAAGGGTTGATAATCTCTGAGTTGCGCACGAATATAAAGAACACTTCGCCTCGGATTATCATCGCGGTAAAAAGGATTGTGAAAAATACAGTCAGGCCCATCTCGGTCAAGGTTGAGGAGCGTTTGATTTTTACACCGCTCTGTTCCGGCAAGCGCGGCAGATCGCCGACTGTCCACCGTTTTTCCTTATACGCGCCGCTGTGTTCGGCAATAACGAAGCCTATGGTGACCCACAGCGCGGCTTGCAGCGCGCCTGAAAACGCCATGCCTATGGATTTTGCGGCAATCGTGTAGACCGAACCCGAGAAAATATTCATAATAAAACCTGCGCAGGCGCAGACGACCGCAACGATCAGCGTCACCGTCTTGAGGGTGGAGATATAGATGTCGAACATGGCGGGCGAAATCAGATACCGCGGCGTCTGCCGGTACCGCTCCGCCAGTACGCGCGGCGAACCCAGATTTGTCAATACGCCTATAATATCCTGTTCGCCCGGGTCATCCGGCAGCATATCGGTTATGCTCGCTTCCAGTTCGCGCCTAATTTCGCCGCGCTCTTTCTCCGGCAAACGGCGTGTGACATCGTAAATATAACGCTCAATCATTTCATTCATTGCTGTTCTTCCCCTTCTCTTAACAGATTTTCCATCTCACCCGCCATTCGCCGCCATTCGCCGCGCAGCTGCGTATAGAGCGTCAGGCCCTGACCGCTGAGCGCGTAATATTTACGCGGACGGCTTTCGGCGGTGTCCCACTCGCTTTTAAGCAACCCTTGTGATTCCAAACGCCGCAGCAGCGGATAGAGAGTATTGGCTTCAATACGGATCCCCTGATTTTCCATATCCCGTAATAATGCGTAACCGTATTTTGCTTGGTTCAGGCAGCTCAAAACGGCAAGGACAAGTGTGCCGCGCCGCAAATCTACAATCAGGCTTTGTAACAGTTCGTCATCCGGCATTTATTATCACCTCTGTTATTTATTATACTGTGTGACATACATTAATGTCAATAGAGAAATATAATTATTTATAAAATATTTGAACTGTTATTTTATGCGAATGAAAAACGCCCCGTGAGGGGCGTTTTTTTAAGCTAAGCAACTTGATTGGGGTCAGAACGCGGAGTCGCAGGCCCGGCACTTGCCGTGGTTATTGATAAGAGTAACCTGTGAGCCGCAGTTGGGGCATTTCATTGTCGTTTCTAACCCTTTAGGCTCTTCGCTGAAAAGACTGCCCGCTGACTGCGCCGAACCGCCGCTTCCCGCGTCTGAGACAGCGCCGAACAATTTGGCCAGCAATCTGTTGGATGTGCCTGTCGTTTCCAACCAAACAGCCAACCCGATGGCGGCGACGATGCCCATGACCCATCCGAATCCGCCGCTTCCGAAAATCGCGCCCACAACGGTACGGACGAGGGGAATGACAATGGCGACGTACACCACGAACTTAATGACCAGCCGGATTATCCCTTTCATATCTGTTTGACCTCCTGTATATTTTATTACTTATTTTAGTGTCAGCAGCTTATTGCGGCGTTCAATCAAAGCGTTGATTGCCGTCAAACGCTCGGCTGCGGCTTCGGGGCCTGCTTCACCGGATGAAACCATGCCGGTCAGCGCCTGTATCGAAGCGTCAATCTCCGCCGTTGCCTGCGCTGTGTCCTCCGTATCTTTAGGCGAACTGGTTTTCCATGTGTTAATCAGAACCTGAAGTTTTCGCGTTAACTCGGCGTTGACGGCAAGTGCCGGGGAATTTTTGAATGCGCTGTTCATATCCGTCAGCAGGATCTCACGCATCGCGCGCGCGTTTGCCTGTTGGGTAAGCTCGTTCTGCTGTCCGGTGATGTTATTCACACCCATGTAAATCCGCAGGGACAAAGCCAGCTGGATACCGGTCGCGCCGAGAGTCGCCAAAACAAAGTAGACGTCGGCGATGTTGACGAAGATTATCCTGAGCAGCAGCAACACAAAAATATAGGCTATGTGAATAGACGCGACGACTGTGAGAGGCACTCTGACAGGCAGGGGCTTTTTCCTGCTCAAAAAGATTATGTCACTGAAAAAGAGCATCGCGGCGGCATAGGTCATCAAACAGATGAAGTAATAGAAGGCTCCGTTACGGTTGGATTGATCCGTCCACAAAAAAGACAGGGTGAAAACATTGCCGATGACGGCAAGCGCAGGGATTAGTCTGGCCAACAAATTAATCTGTCTGTTTTTCATAATAATCATCCATTCCGCCGCTGCGCGCCGGCATAAATAATTTCGGTAAACATCCTATCCGCGCAGTAAAGGAACGATAAGACGATAGAACTTCCCCGGAATCTGTCAGCCTGTTACAGCTTCTGCCCGCATTCGTTGCAGAATTTTTGACCAATTTCGACTTTCGAGCCGCATCCGCCGCATTTTTTCTCCATCGGCGAGCCGCATTCGTTGCAAAACTTCTGCTTTGGTGAAACGGAAGTTCCGCAGCTGGGACATTTTTTATCCATGCCCGTGCCGCATTCCATGCAGAATTTCGCGGGGTTTTGTGAAACGCCGCAAGCGGGGCAGACAACGCCGCCCGGCGTTTGCTGTACGGGCTGAACTGCCGGTTGCTGCTGCTGCATCATTGGCTGCATCACGTTTTGCATTTGGCCGGCCATCACGCCCATCATGCCGATGCCCGCGCCCACCCCGGCGAGGTTTGTTGCCGAACCGCTTTCGTTGCCGGCGAATGTCTGCATAACGTCCATCTGGCGGTCGCCCATATATGTAGCGCCGAGGGTATCCAGCTCATCTCTTCTGGCTCTGGCGCTGATTCTGAGACCCTCCGCTTCCTCCATCTTAACCAGCAGGTTGGCTCCAAAGCTCTCGATTTTCTTATAGTTTGCGTCTTCCTCGACATTGAGCTGCGCCGCGCATCCGACGACACTGAGGCCAAAACGCTCGAAACGGGCGATCATCGCGTCTTTAATCATCTCCGAGAGGACGTCGTTAGCGCCCAGCAAATCAATGAACGAACGCCGCTCGCCCGCGTCCTCTCTGGCCCGCTCTTTCGCGCGCATGTCGGAGGCATAACGCTGTAATATACCGCTTATATCGGCTATAACGATAGTTTTCAGGGTCGATTCCAAATCGTTCAGGGTAAACTCCTTCATTGTACCGACCACTTTTTCAAACAGGACGGCGGCATTTTCCACTTCGATCTGAAGACTGCCCGAGGCGCCTACCTTGAGGATAACGCTGTTATACTTAGGGTCTTCCAGCCGCACTTTCTCTCTGGTTCCCCACGGAAAATCAAATTGTGTGGTTTTGTTGACATACCAAATGTGGGTCGAATACGGAGTCTTTTTCCCAAACGGGACATTCATGATTTTCTGAAGAAACGGGATGAGCTTGGTTTCCACAGGATATTCGCCGGGGCCCAAAATTTCAAAACCGCTGGAGCCGCTTTTGTAAAAAACCGCCTCCTGACCCGGCATGACCTGAAGAACGGAGCCGGATGTTATCATGTTATGCGGGTATTTCCAGATCAGCGCGCCAGTCTGGCCGGTGATGCTGCCGCCGGTTACTACATCAAACATTCCCTTGGCTTTACTGAAAACTTCCATAAAACCCCTCCGAAATCATTTTCTCGGCATTATTATATCATATTCGACTTGGTTGTCAACAGTAATTTTGTATCATGCCCGCCGTTGTAAGATGTGCCGGATCCCGCGCCAAAATTACCAACTACGCCCGATTTTTGACCAAGTACGCCAAAAGGCTTACGTTCGGCGCCCTTTACTCCGTATAATGTATATACGAAGCGGACGGAACCGCTCTGTATACAAAATTTATACATGGAGGTACTTATTATGAAACGGAAATTATTATCCCTCACTCTCGCGGCCGTCATGGCGCTGTCGCTGGTGACGGTTCTCGCGCCGC
>WRMG01000007.1 GCA_009777255.1 Oscillospiraceae bacterium
TTATGCCCGTAATGCCGGCCGCGGGCGCGCCTGTTTCAGAGATCAGGTCGAGCGTCCACTCGCCGTTTAACAGGGTTTTTGTCATGTTGCCACCTCCTGCGTACTATTGTAAATGAAGGCGGCGGAAAACGCAATAGCGCGTGGGGAAGTTTTTCTTGTAATAAATCAGCGGCTATGGTATCATATCCCCAAAACCGCAAATGATCGGGGTATGATATGTTGTTTCCCAAAATGTCCGAACAGGATATAAACCGGATGAGCGTGCTGGCGCTGGCGCAGGTCGGCGACGCGGTGTACGAGCTGATGGCGCGTACGGCGTTGTGCCTGTCACAGCCCACGGCGAAAAAGCTGCACAAGGCGCGCGTCGAGATGGTAAACGCCGCGGCGCAGAGCAGGGCCGCCCAGACGCTTATGCCGCTCTTAACGGACGCGGAGATGAGCGTGTTCAAGCGCGGGCGCAACGCGGACGCCGGCAATATCCCCAGTGCCGCGACACGCGGGGAGTATATGGCGGCGACGGGGCTTGAGGCCTTGTGGGGCTATTTATACCTGTCCGGTCAGACAGGGAGATTATCGGAATTATTCGAGGCGGTGACACATGAAAAAGACGGTTGATTACGCGCTGAGTATATTTTTTATTACCGTCGGCGCGGGTATTTACGCGTTCAGCGTGGCGGCGTTCATACGCCCGATAAACGCGCCGCTGGGCGGGGTTTCGGGTGTGGCGCAGATGGTCGGCCACATTAGCGGCTGGCCGATGGGTATGCTTATAATCATATTCAACATCCCGATTTTTCTGATCAGCTGGCGCGGGCTGGGCCTGCGTTTCGTCGTCGGTTCGCTGTACGGGATGGCGCTGTCGTCGGTGCTTATCGACGTTTTTCAGGGGCGCATACAGCCGCTGACCGATAATCCGCTGCTCTCGGCGCTGTACGGCGGCGTGCTGTACGGCGCGGGCCTCGCGCTGGTATATCTGCGCGGCGCGACGACGGGCGGGCTGGACATCGTGGTAAAAATGGTTCAGCGGCGCGTGGGGCATATTTCTATAGGGCGGCTGACGCTTATTATAAACGTGGTGATTATAATGATAGCGGCGCTGGTGTTCCAAAGCATAGAGTCGGCGCTGTTCGCGCTGGTCGTCCAGTATGTCGGCTCGTCGGTGATGGACGCGATTCTGCACGGCGTTGACAACGCGAGCATGGCGCTGATCATAACGTCGGATCCGAAAAAGCTGTCGGATATGATAACTGCGGATATGAAACGCGGCGTTACGGGGCTTGCGGGCAAAGGCATGTACACGGACGCCGAAAGGACCGTGCTGATGGTCGCTATACGCCGCCATGAGATTGGGGAGCTGAAGAAGCTGGTAAACAGTCAGGACGACTCTGCGTTCGTTATAATGCTGAACGTAAACGAGGTGCTGGGCAAAGGGTTTAAGCATATAGGATAACGCGGGGCATATGTAGGAGCGGATTTTTAATCCGCCCGATGAGTACGGTTATCTGGCTGTGTTGTCGTTATTTTTCATATCGCCCCGGTTATTGTTCGCGTTCGGGTTGCCGTTGTTATTGCTCGTGCCCTGGGGTTTCTTTTTGTCCTTAGCCACAACTATCACCTCACTCTCAAACGGTTACTGTTATTTTGGTCAAATATAACAGCGATTATACATAAAAATATCAAGAATAATATATGGACAAACCGTCCGTGTTCCTGTATAATATCCTTGCTGGGAAAATTTCCCAGAAAGGATATTTTTTTAAGGGGGTTACACAATGGAGGATACATTATTTTTCCTTGCGCCGGCGGGTTCGTGCGCCGCGCTTATTTTCGCTTACTTAATGGCACGGCGCGTTATGGCCGCCGAGCCGGGGACGGATGAGATGCGGCGCATATCGGACGCCGTTTCAAAGGGCGCTTCGGCGTATCTTAAACGCCAGTATACGGGCGTGGGGCTCTTTTTCGCCGTCATGTTCGTCATACTGTCTTTCATGTCGGCTTTCAGGCTGCTGACTCCGTTTGTGCCGTTCGCTTTTGTATCGGGCGGGTTCTTTTCGGGGCTGGCGGGCTTTATCGGCATGAAGGTCGCAACGCTTGCCAACACGCGCACGGCCAACGGCGCGCGGCAGAGCCTGAACCGCGGCCTGAAGGTGGCGTTCTCGGCGGGCGCGGTCATGGGCTTTACGGTCGTCGGGCTGGGACTGCTTGACTTGTCGGTGTGGTTTATACTGCTGAAATATGTGTTCTATTCACATCTTAGCGGCGACGCGCAGGTCACGGAAATAGCGTACGCTATGCTGACATTCGGCATGGGGGCGTCGAGTATGGCGCTGTTTGCCCGCGTGGGCGGCGGAATATTCACAAAGGCGGCGGATGTGGGCGCCGATCTCGTCGGCAAGATCGAGGCTGGCATACCCGAGGACGACCCGCGCAACCCCGCCGTCATCGCCGACAACGTGGGCGACAACGTGGGCGACGTCGCGGGAATGGGCGCCGACCTATACGAGTCGTATGTCGGCTCGATTGTGGCGACGCTGGCGCTGGCGGCCGCCGCGGGTTACGGCATGGGTGGGGCCGTCGTCCCGCTTGTCATGGCGGCGCTGGGCGTCGCGGCGTCGGTGATCGGCACGTTTTTTGTGCGCACGGGCGAGGATGAAAAGTCGCTCTTAAAGGCGCTGCGCTCGGGGACCGCCGTATCGTCGCTTATTGTCGCCGCGGGCGCGTTTCCGGTGGTGTACTACTGCCTCGGCTGCGCAGAGAACCCCGAGCGCGCGGGCGTGTATATTGCGGTATTGTCAGGGCTGTTCGCCGGCGTGCTGATAGGGTCGGTCACGGAATATTTTACCTCGGATACATATAAGCCCACGCGGGAGCTGGCCGGCAGTACGAAAACCGGACCGGCGACCGTGGTAATAAGCGGCCTGTCGCTGGGCATGAAATCGACGCTGTATCCGGTTCTGATCGTGTCGGCGTCGGTGCTGGTCAGCTATTTCGCCTCCGGTGGCGCGTCGGACTTTCAGGCGGGCCTGTACGGAGTGGGCATATCGGCGGTGGGGATGCTGTCAACCCTTGGCGTCACGCTGGCCGCCGATGCTTACGGGCCGATAGCCGACAACGCGGGCGGCATCGCGCACATGGCGGGGCTGGATCCCGTCGTCCGGCGGCGCACGGACGCGCTGGATTCGCTGGGCAATACCACCGCCGCGACGGGCAAGGGCTTTGCCATAGGCTCGGCGGCGCTGACCGCGCTGGCGCTTATCGTGGCGTATATAGACGAGGTTAAGCTGCTGAAGCCGGATTTTAAGTTCAATCTGGAGCTGACCAATCCCAACGTATTGATCGGGCTGTTTATCGGCGGGATGCTGCCGTTTCTGTTCGCCGCGTTCACGATGAGCGCCGTCGGGCGCGCGGCGGGCAGCGTCGTCGTCGAGGTGCGCCGCCAGTTTAAGGAGATAACGGGGCTGATGGAGGGCAAGGCCGAGCCGGATTACGCCCGCTGCGTCGATCTCTGCACGCGGGCGGCGCAGAGGGAGATGGCGCTGCCCGCGCTGCTGGCGATAGCCGTGCCCGTGCTGACGGGGCTGGCGCTGGGCGTGAACGGCGTCGCGGGTCTGCTGGCCGGCGCGACGGTAACGGGTTTTCTGCTGGCGGTCATGATGGCAAATTCGGGCGGCGCGTGGGACAACGCGAAGAAATACGTGGAAAGCGGACAGCTGGGCGGGCGCGGCTCCGACGCGCACAAGGCCGCCGTCGTGGGCGACACCGTGGGCGACCCGTTTAAGGATACGGCGGGGCCTTCGATCAACATACTGATAAAGCTGGTCAGTATGGTTAGTATTGTGTTCGCGGGGCTGATAATCAGGTTTTCATTGTTTTGAGGAGCGGTGATGAAATATGTGTTGTAAAAGTATGAGCATTGTGTTATAATAATTTTGAGGTGATTGCCATGTCAAGATCGGCGATATTAAATCTGAGGATTGAGCCGGAAATAAAAGCGGAGGCCGAAGACCTTTTCGGTGATTTCGGATTGACCGTAACCGATGCCGTAAATGTGTTTTTGCGGCAGTCTATCATGCGTGGCGGGTTTCCGTTTGAGATTGTGCGCTATAAGCCGAATGCCGTTACGCGGGCGGCTATAGAGGAAGCGGAACGGTTATTGCATGATCCAAACGCTAAATCGTTTTCAAGCATGGACGAATTACGGGCCGACTTGTTGTCCGATGAGGAAGACTAGATATGAAGTACCGCATACGGCGCACTTCGCAATTCAAGAAAGACTATAAGCGCGCGATAAAGCGCGGACTGGCAATCGGCAAACTTGATAAAGCGGTTGAACTGCTGGCCCAAGACGGCTTCTTGCCGCCGGAATACAACGACCACCCTCTTGTCGGAGATAAAAAGGGGCTGCGCGAGTGCCACATACAGCCGGATTGGCTGCTGGTATATGAGATAGATCACGGGATACTTGTCTTGGTTTTAACTTCAACCGGAACACATTCGGATTTGTTTTAGCTGACGGCGGTTGTTTTCTGCGGCGCTGTGCCGCCGACGGTCGCGCGGTCCGATGATTTCCGGCGCGGGCAATTGTGCGGCATTGCCTTTATTTTTTTGTTGAATTATATATAACCCTGTGCTATAATTAACTTTGTATAATATTATTAAAGCGTATGATGTTTTTATTTTACATATATTAAAGGCGGTTCGACATGAAAAAAATCATCCTCATGGCTTTAGTGCTTCTGACATTGGCCGCGTGCGCGACCGACGGCGTCACGGACGGCGGCGATTTGCCGCCGCAGCCGGACGTTCATGCTACTCCGCGGCCCCTGCCGGATCAGGACGGCGATATTGTCGCCATGCGTATCGGCGACGTTGAGATTACGTCCAATGAATACCGTTACCATTACTACTCCGCGGCGCAGTCGTTTATCAGCTACTACGGCTCGTTCATCGGCATTGATCCAAGCCAGCCCTTTGAAGAACAGTATATAGATGATAAAATGACATGGGCTGACTTCTTTGCCGATCAGGCGGCGGAGGGCGTCCGCAACACGGTTCTGCTCAGCGAGCAGGCGAGAATGATGGGGATGACGCTGGACGAGAACTTTGAGAGCCAGATAACGGAGCGTATTGAGGATTTGAAGGATTACTGCGCGGCGAACGGCTTGACTCTCGAGCAGATGCTGAGGGAGTGGTACGGCGGTAATATGGACGAGAGCAAGATGCGGGCCATAATGGAGCGCACATATCTCGGATACCAGTTTGAGATGTACAAGCGCGACAGCGTGGATGTAAGCGACGATGTCCTTCAGGCGTACTACGATCAGAACGCCGCCGAGTTCGACGTGACGGATTATCTGAGCTATATGTTTGAAACGCGGGAAGAGGCTGACGCCTGTCTGGCGGCGATAACGGACAGACAGTCTTTTTATAACTATATCGCGGCCAATTTTGAGGACGACATGGATAACTATCTGGTCGTAAGCGAGGGCAACACCGGCGACGAGTTCTCGGACTGGCTGTTCGACGGCGCGCGGGCCGAGGGCGATACCGCCGTTATCGAGGCGTACGACGTATTTGTTGTGATGTATTTCATCAGGCGCTACCGGCCGGACGACGAGAGTCTGTCAATCCGCCATGTGCTGATCTCCGGCGGCGAGCTGACGCCGTCAGGGGCGCGCGCCCGCGCGGAGGAGATATACGACGAGTGGAAGAGCGGCGACGCCACTGAGGAGACGTTCGCGCTGCTTGCCGGGACTTATTCGGAGGACCCGGGTTCGTCGGGCGGCGGCGGCCTGTACGAGGACGTGCAGGAGGGGCAGATGGTGCAGGCGTTTAACGACTGGTGCTTTGACCCCGCGCGCAGACCCGGCGACACCGGGCTGGTCGATACCGAGTACGGCACGCATATCATGTACTACACCGGAAATGTTTTAAGATGGAAGAATCAGGTGAAAATGATGATAATAGAAAACACTTACGCGGAGTTTTACGAGCCGCTGCTGGAGCGGTATCAGGTCGAGCATATAGATATGGACGTGTCGAGATAGGTAAAACAAGAGGGGAAACGACGGCTATGCGTCAGGTAATCGTGAACATAATCAATAACGTGGAGAGCGTTATAAGGGGTAAGCGTGAAGCGGTCGAGGCGGTTCTGGCGGTGCTTATATGCGGCGGGCATGTGCTGGTGGAGGACGTGCCGGGCGTGGGGAAAACGCGCCTTGTCGTCGCGCTGGCAAAGAGCATAAACGCGTCGTGCGGGCGTATACAGTTCACGCCGGACGTGCTGCCGTCAGACGTAACGGGGTTTTCCATGTTCAACCCCAAGACGCGGGAGTTTGAGTACCGCCCCGGGGTTATAATGAACGAGTTTTTATTGGGCGACGAGATAAACCGCACGTCGCCCAAAACGCAGTCCAGCCTTTTGGAGGCGATGGAGGAGCGTCAGGTCACCGTTGACGGCGTGACGTATCCGCTGCCGGAGCTGTTTATGGTCATGGCTACACAGAACCCGATCGAGAATACCAGCACCTCGCCGCTGCCGGAGGCGCAGCTCGACAGGTTCCTTATGAAAATCTCCATCGGCTATCCCGATCAGCGGGACGAGGTCGAGATAATGTATCACAGCCAGCACGAGCCGGAGGCGCTGAAGCCGATAGCGCAGGTGCGGGATATACTGGAGATGAAGCGCTCGCTGAAGGACGTGCATATCAGCCGCCCGCTCGCGGAGTACATAGTGGCGTTCGTGGCGGCGACGCGCGTGCATCCGAACGTGCAGCTCGGCGCGAGCGTGCGCGGGACGCTGGCGCTCGCCCAGGTGGCAAAGGCCTCGGCGCTGCTGGACGACAGGGGATATATCATACCCGACGACATACACCGCTGGCTGGGCGCCGTGCTGTCGCACAGGCTGATATTGAAGCGCGGAGCGGCGCAGCACAGGATTACAAAGGAGCAGGTGCTTGACGAGATTAAGCGGAACCTGACCGTACCGAAATGACGAAGCAGGCGCAAATCTGTTTTTGGGTGACGTGGGCGGGGACCGCCGCGCTTGCGGCGTTTCTCGGCGGGCAGACGGCGTGGCGGCTGTTTTATATACTCACGATGATACTCGCGGCCGGCGTCATTTTCATGCTTAGCGCGCGCTTTCTGGTGAAAGTCAGTGTAAAGACGGAAACCGCGTATGGGGTGACCGGCGACCGTATCACGATGACGGTCGGCATGGAAAGCGGGTTTATACTGCCGCTTCCGGCAGTCGTCCTGTCCTTTATGAGCAACCCGCGGATAGGGTGCGTTAAAAAATACGCGCTGACGCTGTATCCCTTCAAAAAGCGCCGTCTGCGCACGGAGCTGGAGCTTTATTGCAGAGGTGTGTTTAAGGTGGGCGTTTCGGGCTGGAGGGCGTGCGATTATTTCGGCGTGTTCCCGACGGGCCGCCGCGTGGCCGCATATGAAACCATATACGTTCTGCCGCGCATACTGTCCGTGTCCGATCAGCCGCCGCTGCCGCCGCGGGAGGAGGACTCGAACGAGCCGAGCCTGTCGGGGGAACTGGCGGGAGCGAGGCCGTATACGTGGACGGACAGCATGAAGCACATCCACTGGAAGCTCTCGGTCAAGGGCGAGGGATTATATACCAGACAGTTTTCCGGTACGGTGCGCCCGCCGGTGTGGGTTATTCTTGATTTGACCGTTATTGACGGCGAGGACAGGGAGCTGATGGAGGATAAGCTGCTGGAGACGGCGCTTTCGCTGGCGAACTATCTGCTGGAGGCGACGACGGTGTACTGCGCCGCCGTGTCCGAGGGCATAGCCGTAACGAGGCTGACAAGCGCGCAGGAGTTTGACGATTACTATAAGACAATCGGCCTGACCGAGTTCGCCGGCACGGATTTCGGTGCGGCGCTCGAGGCGATGGATATGGAGGAGAAAGGCATAGCGTGGCTTGTGACCACAGGCGGCGGCGTGCCGGACGCGGTGGCCGCGCTGCTCTCTTACGGGTGGGAGGTCAAGTGGATAAACGTTACGCCGCGCCCTGATTTTCGCGGGCACGACGCGGCGCGGAGCTATGGGGCGGCGGTGCAGCACATACCGCCCGGCAGGGATGTCACCGACTGCGCGTGGATGTGCTTCGTATAGATGGGATTGGGTGATATGCGGGAGGCTAAAAGTATCGGAGCGGCGCTTACCGGCGTTGCCGCGCTGTTGAACGGCGGGGCCGTTATGGTTGCGAGCTCGGTGCTTCAGGCGCCGCGTAATATTATCCTGTGCCTTGTTTTCGGCCTTATGTTCGCGGTGGTGTTCAACGGCGCGGTAACGCTTTTCCTGCGCGCGAACAAATGGACGCGCGTTATCGCGGCCGCCGGTATGCCGCTGCTTATGTGGCGGCTGGGAATGTTCGCGTTTTTAGGGGAGATCGCGGAAAGATATATAGTATGGGTTAGCGGGTATGATTTGGCGGACGCCGAGCCTCCGGCGTTCGCGGTCATGATAACGATGCTGCTGGCGGGCACCGTTTCGGCGCTGTATACCACGCCGTTTGTCATCAGAAGGCCGAGCGTCCTTGTGATACTGCCGATATTTATGGCGATTATTTTTCTGCCTTACCATTATTACGACCCCGTACAGATGCGTATTGCCGTAACCGCCATTATATTCGCGCTTCTGTATCTGGCCGTGCTGTCGGGATATTTCCGCGTGAAGCGGCGCTATAACGGGAAGCTCGGTTTCCGCCCGTACAGGACGGTGGGGCTGGCGCTGTGCGCCGTGATAACGCTTGCCGCGGCGTTTATACCGGCGGACGACGAATGGAAACCGATAACGCTCGGCAGACTGAGAGCGGCGAACAATCCGTTTTTTAATATTTTCGTGCCGGCTTCGCTGCGCGTCGTGAGACTGAACGATACCGGCGAGGTCAAGCTGGGCGGCGGCAACACCGCGGGCGGCGCGCATCTCTTTGATGTACGCTCCTATGATTTGCTGTATCTGTACGCCAACACGTACGACCGCTATACCGGCGCCTCGTGGGAATCGACGGACGGCGGCAAAATGAGATACAGCCGCCAGCGCTACGCCGACATATGGAGCGGCTGGGAATACGGCGCCAATCCGAATCTTACGTCAGGGGCGCCGATAAGCGTGCTTTATCATAACATCTCGACCGGCAGCCTGCTGCTGCCAAGACGCCTGACGGCCGTGAGGGTGACGAGCGGCGGTAGCACGGTCTATATGAAAGAGGACCTGACGCTCTCGGTCGAGCCCGACGCCGGAGAGGGATTCTCGTATGAGGCGTGGGCGGTCAGAAGGACGCTCTACGACGTGCTGAACCGCGCCGCGGACCTGTTCGGCGCGTTTGAGGAAGGGTCGCTGTATCTGGCGCCTTATCAGGGGACGCACGGCTTGAGGGACGAGCGCTATCTCGAACTGCCCGCGAGCGTCACGGAGCGCACGCGCGCGCTGGCCTCGGAGATAACCGCCGGAGAAACTTCCGATTTGCTCAAGGCGCTTGCCATACAGGATTATCTGTCCGCCGCTTACCCGTATACGCGGGACGCGCCGGAGATTCCCGAGGGCGCGGACTTTGTGGATTATTTTCTGTTCGAGGCAAAGACGGGGTACTGCACGTCATATGCCAGCGCGATGGTCGTTATGCTCAGGTCGCTGGGGATACAGGCGAGGTACAGCGAGGGGTTTGCTTTGGACAGGGAATATTACGAGGACGGTGTTTTCCGAGTGTTCGAGGGGAACGCGCACGCCTGGGTTGAGATGTACACGCCCTATGGCGGCTGGGTGGAGTTTGATCCGACCGGCTCGGACAGCGCCGCCGCCTATCGCAGGAACCAGCTCAGGCAGCGTTCGGAGGGGACCTCGGAATACTACAGTCAGGAGGCCGCCATGGCCTATGCCGAGGAGCAGGCGCGGCTCGCCATGGAGCAGTACGCCCGCGATATGGACAGGGGAGCGTCCGGGCTTTCAGAGCAGCAGGATGAAGCCGAGAGCATTACCACGGCCGAAAGAGGATTTTTACAGACGCTGGCAGTCATACTGATAACGCCGCTGATACCGGCGCTTTGGATCTTCG
The DNA here is from genome assembly GCA_009777255.1 of Oscillospiraceae bacterium. Taxonomy (GTDB): domain Bacteria; phylum Bacillota; class Clostridia; order Oscillospirales; family UBA929; genus WRMG01. The sequence continues at coordinate 10,076 of WRMG01000007.1, forward strand.
GCGGCAGGCTGTACGTGCGTATGAAGCTAAAGCGGGTGAGGCGGAGACCGCCGACGGAGCAGGCCCGGTTTTGGTACGGGCGTATGCTCGGGCTGCTGAAAGGCGAGGGCTTCACCGCGCAGAGATACGAGTCCATGCGCGTATTCGCGGCCAGAGTGCGCGAGTCCATGCCTTCGGGCGTTACGCGGCTTATGCCCGCGGTCGCGCTGATGGAACGGGTCATTTATAACGACGGAGAGGTTTCGGTGAAGGAACTCCCTGCGTTCACGGCGGCGCATGACCAGCTGTTCCTCAGCCTTCACGCCGGCTGGGGGCGGTTGAGGCAGCTGTGGGAAAAGCATGTTACATTACGGTCCTTATGGACCGCTGTATATAATAAATGAAAGGTTGTGTTTATGTGAGCACAAAATCAGAGGTAAGTCGCATAGGAGTTCTGACCAGCGGCGGCGACGCGCCGGGTATGAACGCGGTTATCCGCGCGGTAACACGGACGGCTATCCACCACGGCATCAGCGTATTGGGTATCAAGCGCGGTTATAACGGGCTTATACACGGCGACGTGGTGGAGCTGAACGCTCAAGCGGTCAACGGCCTGATAACGCGCGGCGGCACGATGCTGTATACGGCGCGGTGCCCCGAGTTCCACACGGAGGAGGGGCTTACCAAGGCCGCCGACACCATCAAGTACCTCGGGATCGACGGGCTTATCGCCGTCGGCGGCGACGGCACGTTCAGGGGCGCTTTGGATATTTCGCGCTACGGCGTCAATGTCGTGGGGGTCCCGTGTACGATAGACAACGACATCGGCTGCTCAAACTATACGATCGGCTTCGATACCGCCAGCAACACGGCGATGGAGGCCATAGACAAGCTGCGCGACACCATGCAGTCGCACGAGCGCTGTTCGATAGTCGAGGTCATGGGACGCAAGGCCGGACATCTCGCGCTGTATGTGGGGATCGCCGTCGGCGCGACCGCGGTGCTTGTGCCGGAGCTGCCCGTAAACTTTGAAAAAGACGTGGCGGAAAAGATACGCCGCGGGCGCATACGCGGACGGGCGCACCATCTTATCATAGTTTCCGAAGGCGTGGCGGGCATATCCGAGCTTGGCGAGAAGATTAAGGAATCGACGGGCATCGACCCGCGCATTACGATACTCGGGCATGTCCAGCGCGGCGGAAGCCCCACCGCGCGCGACCGCGTCACCGGCTCGCGTATGGGCGAGATGGCCGTAAAGACGCTTATCGAGGGGCACCAAAACCGCCTGATCATCATGCGCGGCGGCGATATGTGCGACATAGACATGAAGGAAGGGCTGGAGATCAAGAAGGGCCTGCACACGTCTATGCTGGAAGCCGCCTATGTTTTGACTCAGGGCTGAGGTCCTTGAGCGCCTCAAGACAGTTAAGCGTCGCGCACAGCGCGGTCGTGACAAGGTATGACGCGGCGAAGCCCCAGAGCCTTAAATCCGGTATAGCGACCAGATACCAGGTCAGCGCGAGCTGAATCGCGTCGCTTACAAGCACGTTGACGGCGGCCTGCTTCTGCTTGCCGGCGCCGTTTAACAGGCTGTTCGTTATATACTGAAAGCACGCGAATATCTCGGTCACGGCCAGTATCTCGACAAACCGCCCGGCGCTCTGCCCCTTAAACAGCAGCGCCAGTATGGGCTTGCCGAACGGTATGAGCAGCAGGCACGCCGGTATGACCAGCAGCGCCGTCAGCCACAGGGTCTTTTTAATCTGTTTTTGTAGCGCGGCGCGGTCGTTAAGCGCCGCGCTTTGCGCCGCGCGCGGCATCATGGTTAGCGACAGCGGGATGACGAACACCGACGGGAGCATCGTAAGCGGCAGCGTCATGCCGAACGCCACGCCATACGCGCTGAGCGCCTCGGACTGCCCCATGCCGGATACGATGAGCCTGCCGGGTATGATTATGGTGTTTATAGAGGACAGCAGATTGCCCGCCAGCGTCGCGCCGCTGACAGGCACGGCGATACGGAACATCTCCGTAAACAGCGTTTTATCGCTCAGCCGTTCGCCGCGCGCCGGCAATCTTCTTGAGTGGCGCAGGTAAAAGCCGCAGAGCATCGCGCTTGAGACGACCTCGCACAGCACCATGCCGATGACGATGACGCCGACCGTCCATTCCAGATAGGCGGGGCGCAGCGCGATCAGCAAAAGCAGCACGCAGCCCGTGCGCAAAAGCTGCTCGCATACCTCGGTCACGGCGGGAGGGCGCACCTCGCGCATACCGTAGAAATAGTTTTTATACAGGTTTTCAAAGCCGGTGAAGAATATGCACGGGAGCAGTAAAAGCAGCCCGAGGCGCGTTCGCGCGTCGCTTAGCAGCGTGACGGAGATCCAGTCGGAAAACGGTATGATGAACGCCGCCATAAGCCCGAACAGCAGCAGAAACGACCATATCGAAAGCCTTACGGCCTGTCTGACCGCGATATGGTTTCCCTTTGCCGAATACGACGCCGACATGCGCGCGACCGCCACGGTCAGCCCGAACACGGTTATCGACATCGTGACGGAGTAGACGGGCATGATCAGCTGGTAAAGCCCCATGCCCTCCGCGCCGACGAGCCTTGCCAGCGCGACGCGGAAGATAAAGTTAAGTATCTGTGAGAAAATCTGCGTCGCCATAAGGATCGTTATGCTGAATGTCAGCGACTTCGGGTCGAACTTCAAAATCTCACCCCCCCCGTTGGACATTCTATGCTGATATGTCCGTTGACAGACATAAAACAGTAAAAACGCCGCCGCGCTTTCAGCGCGGCGGCGTTTTTTTGAAAAATTTGAGTGTTCAGATATATTTTTCGTAATCCATCGCGCCGTAAAAAATACGCGCGACAATTACCGTTTTCTTAATTTCATCTGTTAAATACAGCCCCACATAATTATCAACCACCGCTCTGCGATACCCTTTTTTAGCAAGAAAATCATTTCGTGACAGTTCACATTGGTAAGGATTGTCACGCAATGAAAGGAAACGGTTTTTGATCTTTGCTCTCAGCTTTTGAGAGGCTATGGGGGCGTTTAGCGTCTTTGAAATATATAAGTATATTTCATCAAGGTCTTCTTCTGCGGCAGGGGTGATTTTGAGTTTATACTCAGGTTCCATATTTTTCCTCCAGCCGCGCGAATACATCATCGCCGTCCAGCAGCTCGCCGTTTTGGATTTGCCTTTCGGCAACCGCCAATTTTTCATAAATATCAGCCATGGCGACATTCCGCTCATAGGTTTCCATGCTCATGATAACCATGTCGCCATAACCGTTTTTTGTTATAAAAATGGGTTCGGTCCTACTGTGGCATAGTTCCGATATTTCGGATGTGTTTCGTAAATCGGTTATCGGTCTGATCTGCGGCACATCAATCACCTCACATATTATTATGACATAATTATAGCATAATAACGAGCAAACAGCAAGAGAAATTTTGCAGCCGCCAATATTCACCTTTTTTCTTACCCGCTTTTTTGACACTGAGCCGTTATTCCGAACGCGTTATACTCCCGTCATGCGCTACCCATACGGCCTCGGCGCCCCATTCCTCCAGCAGCGCTTCGCCCCGTTCCCTTGACATGATAAAAAGCGCGGTTGAGAGCATGTCCGCCGCCGCCGCGTCGGGGCAGATGACCGTCACGCTTGCGTGACGCGCCGCCGGCATAAGCGTTTCGGGGTCGATTATGTGGTTATACACAACGCCGTCCACGGTGTAATAACGCTGATAACCGCCGCTGGTGACTACCGCCGTATCGGCTGCCGGAACAGCGGCGATAAGCCCGCGCGTCCCGTCGGCGGACGGCTCCTCGATCCCCACGCTCCAGCTGTCTCTTCCGCGCTCCATTGGCCTGCCGAGGGCGATTACATTGCCGCCCGCGTTTATAAGGCCCGACTCAAGCCCGGCGACTTCGGCGGCTCTCATCGCCACGCCCGCGGCCCAGCCCTTGGCTATCGCGCCGACATCCAGCGACATGCCGGGGTTTTTAAGGAACACAGTACCGGCGTCTATCACTATATCACCGATGCCTGTGTTCAGCGCGGCGTCACTTAATTCAGCCATATCGGGTAAACGGGCGTTTTCAGGGTCGCCGAGCGCATCCGTCCGGGCTTTGTGCCACAGCCTCAGCACAGGCCCCATGGCGATATTGATCGCGCCGCCGGTCTTTTCATACGCTTCGACGCCGAACATGAGCAGCTCTATTATATCCGAGTGTACCTCCACCGGCATAACGCCCGCGTTGTCGTTGACGGTTTTTAAGTTATTAAGCCCCTCGTAGCTGTTATAAATATCAAACAGCCTGTGCGCCCGCTCCAATTCGGCGTAGACGATACCGCCGTATCTGTCAAAATCTTCGCGGGTCTTTGTATAGGCTATGAACAGGGTATGGGTGTCGAACAAGCCGAAATAATCCGACGTGTATCTCCCGTAGCCACCCGTGACGCCGGACGGCGCGCAGGCGGCGAGCGTTAATAATACAAGGACAACCGCGATAATCCGCATGACAACAAATCCTCTCAACGCAAAACCTTCCTCAAAAACGGCAGCAGCAGCCTAAGCGTCACGCCCGTAACGGCGCCCATAGCAACGCCCGCGATAAGCAGAACCGGCGTATAGAAGGAGAACACCAGATTCGTGTTCATAATAACGGAATACGCCGCGAGCTGGCCGATATTATGCGTGACGGCGCCGGCTATTCCGGCCGCCGCGTATGATAAACGCGCCTTGAACAGCAGCAGGAGCAGAATAATAACGGCGATCGATAATATGCCGCCGGAGAAGCTGAGTATGCCCGCCAAGAATCCCCTTGTCAGAAAGACAAACAGCGATTTAAGCGCCGCGAGCGTGACCGCGTGCGGTTTTCCGATAAAAAGAACGCAGTACATCGTCACAATATTTGAAAGCCCGAGCTTTACGCCGGGCGGCAGCAGCGGCAATGGCGGCGCCATATGCTCAAGCGCGGTAAGGGTGACGGCGGCGGCCAGCATAAGCCCCAGCAGCGTGATATTTTTCGCCCTTGAAATATTATTCACTCTCCCGTCTAATAAGCGACCGTGTCCGCGTCCCGAGAATCCTTCGCGGCGATTCTTAACACTACGCCGTTGGGCAGACATGCCGCGAACTGGCCGCCGTGCCGGATAAAGCCCGTGCGGACGCAGACCCTGTCGGGACAGTCGGACGATATAAATGCTGCCGCGCCGTTTCTTATTTCAAACACGACGTCGGGACATTCAGGCACGAAAAAAAAACCGTCCGCGTCAAGCGCGGCCGTTTTGACGGTCCCGCCGCCGATGATAATATGCGCTTCGGCCCCGTCGCCAAAAAACGCGAAAAAGACGATAAGAGCCGCTGACAGCAGGGCGGCCGCCAGTATAAAATCCGATTTGTTAAAGAGCTTCCTGTTCATCATTATAACGCCAATTATATATTATTACCCGCGGTTTGTCAAATAATAATGATTGACAAACCGGCGGCTTTTAGGTATAAATATTTAAGAACATCAGTTCGTCCGCGGCGACGGCGAAAGGGGGAGCGCACATAAATGATATTAAGACAGCCGGCCGAGAAAACGGCGTGTTTCTCAGGACACAGGCCCCAGCGCCTGCCATGGGGCTTTGACGAGGACGATATGCGGCACGCGCTTCTGCTCAGCCGCATGGACATGGCGATAGACGCGGCGATAGAGGACGGCATAACGCATTTCCTCTGCGGCGGCGCGCTGGGGACCGACACATGGGCGGCGCAGTCGGTGCTTGCGAAAAAGCTGGAAACAGGCGGTGTTACGCTCGAAATAATAATACCGTTTTTGGGTCAGGATAAGCACTGGCCGGCGCGCGAACGGGAGCGGTACAGGGAGCTGCTGCTGTCGGCCGACGGGTTTATAGTTCTTGAGCCCAAATATACGCGGTCATGTATGATGTCGCGCAACAGGTATATGGTGGAAAACTCCTCGCGGCTGATAGCCGTATATGACGGCGAACCGGCCGGAGGAACGTGGCAGACGATAAAAATGGCGCTGGAGCGGGGGCTTTCGCTTGACATAATAGACGCGCGCGTGATAGAATGACAAACTAAGGGGCTACATAGTCGCGCGCCGTGTCGATGATAATAACGCCGTCCGTGAAAGCGACGAAAATGTTGAATTCGCGGGCAATATCGCGCATCCTGAAAAAGTTGTTGCCGCCGATGGTATAAGCCGTAAGGGTTATTTCATTGCCGTCCTTGTATATACTCGCCGCGTTAGTGATGAATGATTTCGAGGTTCCGTCGCCCTGCCGCATCTCAGTCCCGTCGGGGACATAGGGCGTTCTGGAGAGCAGCGCTATCGCGCCGCTGTCATATACGGCGTGGAACTGCTTGGATGTGCCGTTTATCGCGTACATAACGTCGCGCAGCTTGAAATAATTTTCGCTGTTGATGGTATAGGCCTCGAACATGACCTCCCTGTCGTTGACCATGACCTTGCTCCTGTTGGGGGCCGCGGTGCCGGAGGCCGCGGGTTTCGGTTCGGCGTGGGCGGGGATATGGGCTTCGGAATAGTCGTATATCAGATGGTCGGCGGAAAATGACTCCAGCGTCATGTCAAAGTAGTAATAACCGTAAAGCCCCGTATCTTGGGAATATCTGCCGCGGCTGTAAGAGTTCGAGGTGTTCCATGTGGGATCCGTTATCACCCAGCGCCCGTTTGCGTAAAACTCGTTCCAGGCGTGGTTTGCGGGCAGCCTTCCCGAAGCGGACTCGTTTGTCCACTCGTCGTCTTCGCCGCCGACGCCCAGCGCATAGCCGGTGACGACCTTCGCGGGGATTCCAGCGGCCCGCAGCAGCGCGGCGGTCAGGTTGGCGAACCCGAGGCAGACGCCGCGTTTTGAGTTCAGCGTCGATAGCGCGGACTGTTCGCCGTAGGGCGCCCTTTTATAAAGCACGTCCTCGTCATACCAGATGTTGTCGCAAACCCAGTCGTGTATGGCGCGCGCCCGCTCAAAGTCGCCGCGTATATCCTTGACGATAGATTCTGCCAGCGCGGTTATGGATCTGTGACCGCTCTGCACGCCCTCCGAGGGTTCGAGATAATGTAAAAGCGCCGTGCCGTCCGCGCGTTTCGAGTCGAATATGAGCTTGTTTGCTTCATATGTCCGCGCCAGCTCGAAATATACCGAATTTTCGCTGATAACTACTTTTATCAGCCTGCCGATTACATAGCTGCGGTAAGCGCCGAATTGTACGGGCGATATAAAGATCTGGACGAAGTATGTGCCGTTTTCGACACCGCTAAGACTGTAGGAAACGGTGTTGTCGCTTTCGCGTTTTGTCCATTCGAGGTTATACTCGATCTCGTTCCGGTCCGTCAGCGAGATGCGCAGATAGGCGAAGTCGCTGTCCGAGGGCAGGGTAAAGGTAAGCCTGTCCCGCGCGGCAGCAACGGCGAAGGGCGACGAATGTGAAAATCTGAGCGCCGGAGCGGTGACGGCGGCAAGCGCGCCGAGCGGTATTGAAACCGCGATGACAAACGCCAGCGCCAAACTGATAAATCTTTTTTTCATATGTAAACCCCATTTCTTTTGCCGGAGTATAAATAAATTATATTATAAACTCATATTATTTTCAATAGGAGGTTTTGAAATATTATGGAAAAAAAACAGGTATCACCGGAAATGGCCGAGCTTATTTCGGAGCTGAACGCGAAACTGAAGGGGTTTGACGACGAGTTCGTGTGCATGTTCAGCGTCGAGGGCGAGGGCGCGTTTACACTCGATATGAGCGCAGCGGGCGATAAGCTGACGCCCGGGGCGCCCGAAAAGCACGACGTGAGGATCGACATGTCGCTGAAAACGCTGAACAGTATGTTAAGCGGCAAGCTGCATCCGATGATCGCGTATTCCACGCGCAAGATAAAGCTGACGGGCGACATGCAAAAGGCGCTTAAACTCGCGGGCGTGCTGAACGGATAGGGGAGGGCGGCCAAATGGCCGCCCCGTTTCCTGTTGACTTTTATATTTCGCCGAAGGTGTATCTGTTCCGGCCGTCCTGTTTGGACCGGTACAGCATCTCGTCCGCGCGTTTTACATAGTCCTCCGCGCTCTGCGTGTATTCCGGCCGACCGGTTGTGACGCCGATGGATATTGTGACGCAATTTGCCGCGTCGCTTTGCTCATGCGGTATGCCGCGGTCACGGATACACTGAAGCAGCTTTTCCGCGATCAGGCGCGCTCCGCGCTCGTCGGTGTTCGGCAGCACGATGGCAAACTCCTCGCCGCCATATCTGGCGACAAAATCATCGGCCCGCGTTATGTTTTCGGAGAGGGCCTCGGTAATGATTTTCAGGCAGACATCGCCCGCGCCGTGCCCGTATGTGTCGTTGTACATTTTGAAAAAATCAATGTCGATCATCATGAGGCTGAGATAACTCTTGGAGCGGGACAGCGATTTAAGGACGCGGTCCAGGTTCTCGTCCAAGAACCGCCTGTTATGTATACCCAGCAGCGGATCATAGTATATTTTTTCCGCTTCGACCTCCAGCCTTAGAATCTCCCGCAAATCCCTTGTATAACCGACTACGAGGAAGTCATTTTTGTAGTTTACCCGTACCAAGGTGATTTCCGAGGGCATGGGCGTGCCGTCGGTTGTTCTGTGCATCCAGTCAAAAACGCATTTCCCTTCCTTGAAAGCTCTATCAACGAGCATTACGGCTTTGTCTGCCGAACGCTGTCCATCCGGCTGGTATTCGGGCGAACATTCCTTAAGAAACCTATCTATGTACTCCTGCTTGTTTTTATAGCCATAAAGCGCGACGGCAGCCTCATTGCAGCCTATCGTATTGTAATTTCTGTCCCACAGCTGTACACACAAAGGACTCGTATCGAGCATCAGTTCCGAAAGCTCAGTGGCTTCCAGCTGTCTCTGATGAGTAATGTCGAACATATAACCGTCGATTACGTTTAGGGTGCTGTCTGTGTAAGTTTCTGAAACAATCATACGGTCCCTGATCCATTTAATTGAGCCGTCGTGCATGATTATCCGGTATGTCAATTCACAGGGCAGCCCGACATCAAGGGTTTCCGCCGTTCGTTTTGCTATATCCTCTAAATCGTCGGGATGCACCATTTCCATAAACTTGTTTTTTCCGCCGACCAGTTCCTCGGCCTTATACCCTGTAAGCTCCTCGCTGCCCTCGCCGATGAAGGTGATCGTATATTCGGGCGAGTTGTTGAGATGCTGATATACCATCCCCGGCAGATTGCTGATGATCGTATGGATCCTTGCCGAGACAAGCTCTGTCTCATGCCGCGAACTGATTATTACTCCCATTATATATTTTCCTATAGAGAAAATGATTCCGTTTAACATTATCGTTCCGACATAATTGAATATATTATATTCAAACAAACCGTCTTCTAACATGAGAATCTTGAATAAAACAATGTATAACGTGACTCCTGCGGAAGAGGCTACAGTCGTTACAGCAAGTCCAAAAACATCCGCGAACAAAAGGCTTAGAAGAGTGCTGCCGATAAGAATCAAATAAATCATCTGATCGCCGTCTGTAAGTATAACCCCCGTAATTTCCAATACAATGAAGGAAACCGGCGCCATCCACGACACTTGCCGGTTTGATAATTTCTTGTTGTGTGTTATAAGGAATACCAGTATTATCATTGCCGCGTTTACTATACTCCGGGGCAGCCAATAAACAGCATCTACAAAAGCAAAGAAAAACAGTTGCCTTACAACAACATACAAAATAACCGATATTACGGTAATTTTTTTTGCGTTTGAAAAAACATTATCACGGTTTATATTTGGTTTCATCATGTATTCTCCTGTGTGTATCTGGATATTGCCGGGCGGCCGCCTTTCGCCTGTAAAGCCAGGCGGCTGACTTTGATAATACCATATATATTAACTGTTGGCAAGCGTTTTCTATATAAAGAATGTGCAAAGCATAATAGCACCGCCCCGCTCATACCTTGGCTATGAGGGGGGTTGTTTATGCGAACACTGCGCTGGTGGTGGTACCGCGTGACGCGCCCGAGGCCCGGGAGAATTAACGCGCTGCCGGGGGCGCGGGTAAGGCTCATATTCATAGGCTTTGCGGTTCTCGCGCTGGCCATCACCGTATCGGCCATTTTGGCACAGAACCGTATGCGCCCTCAGGTGGAGCGCCTTGCGGGCGCGCGGGCGCATAATCTGGCGGCGCAGGCTATAAACCAGGCCGTTGCCGAGTCTATCGCGCGCATGGAGATCACATACGACGACCTGATCCATTTTGAAAAGGACGCGGCGGGGCGCATCACCGCGCTGAAAACCGATATGGTCATGGCGAACCGCGTTAAAAACGACATTCACGCCGCCGCGCTTGAGAAGATAACGCAGCTGTCGAAAACCAGCATAAAAATTCCCCTCGGCAACCTTTCGGATATGGACGTTCTGGCCGGACGCGGGCCGGGGATACCGGTGAGGCTCGTGCCTATCGGCATTGTAGACGTGGTGTTCAGCAACCAGTTCGCCTCCGAGGGCATAAACCAGACGCGCCACCAGATACTGATGACCATTGACGCCGAGATCGGCGTGCTGCTGCCCGGCTCGTCGGCGTCGCAGAACGTATCCATACAGGTCTGCATCGCCGAAACGATAATCGTCGGCGCGGTGCCCGACGCATATGCCGAGTTAAACAAAAATCCCGTGTTCGGCGGGTGAAGAGGATAAAAACCTCTTGACACATAGTATCATCCGTGGTACTATGCAAACAGAGGAAGTGACGGGTGTTGGCGAGCGTGATGAATTGCTTGAACGAATAGGTGAAAAATAATAGGGAGGTGAAATAGATGACCGTAAAAGATTACATGGAATTGCCCTATAATATTGTTTTCCGGCACGTTAAGGATGAAAGCGGCGAATACTATTTTGCCACCGTTCAAGAGTTGGACGGATGTATGAGTGACGGCGCGACATTGGAGGAAGCCCATGCGAATATTCTCGAAGCCATGGAGGGCTGGATCGAAACAAAACTTGAAGCCGGTTTCACTGTCCCCGAGCCGCTGGACGCGGATAAATACAGCGGGAAATTCGTTGTCCGTCTTCCTAAAACGCTTCACCGCCGCCTTGCTGTAGAAGCTGAAAAAGAGGGTGTTTCACTTAACCAATATACACTTTATAAACTCAGCGTATAAAGCTGTACTCAAAAAATCAGCCGCAATAGCGGCTGATTTTTGGGTATATCGGACAAGGACCAAGCCATATGAATAGTAATAAAACATATGGAGGGGTTTTACTATGCGCTGCCGTATCGTCGATCTGCGCTGTAAAGAGGTAATAAATATCTGCGACGGCAGACGTCTGGGGTTCCCCTGGGACGTCGAGCTGGACGCGCTCACGGGGCACCTTGTCGCCATTATAGTCAAGGGCCCGCCAAGGTTCTGGGGCATTTTCGGGAAGTGCCACGAGCATATCGTGCCGTGGTGCGACATACGCCGTATCGGCGACGACCTGATAATCGTCGATCACTCGCCCCGTGACGGGCGCGGGGACATTAAGCGCGACATAAAACGCGGCATTATAAAGGACATAATCGGATAGCGGGCGGCTTGGCGCCACTCCTACAGCTTCCCCACCACAAGCGCCGCCGTAACAAATCCCGTAATATCCGCCAGCAGCGCCGCCGGCAGCACATACCGGCTCTTTGACACGCCCGCCGCCCCGCAGTAAAGCCCCAGCACATAAAACGTCGTTTCGGTCGAGCCCAGCATGACGGCGGCCGTGCGTCCGACCACCGAGTCGGCGCCGTGCCGTATTATTATATCCGCGCCGACCGCCAGAGCGCCGCTGCCGCTGAACGGGCGCACTATCATCAGCGGCACACATTCGGGCGGTATGCCGATCCGCGCGCAGAGCGGTCTCAGCGCCTCAGTGGCAATATCCATCGCTCCCGACGCCCGCAGCATACTTATCGCCGTGAGAAGCACGATAAGCGCCGGCACTATGCCGTATATGACGCTCAATCCCTTTTTCGCGCCCTCCGCAAGCGCGCCGAACACATCCACGCGCTTATACAGCCCATACGCGGCGACCGACAGCAAAATCAAAGGCACTGTCAGCGCGATCATCATCGGCCCGTCCCGCCCAGCCGCGCGAATAACTTCGCGCAGAATACAGCGACGGCCATGCTCGCCGCCGACGTTACCCACACATGCGGCAGTATGTCAAAGGGCGCCGCCGCGCCGTTGGCCGCGCGCACCGCGGCGATCGTAACGGGTATGAGCTGAAGCGAGGCCGTGTTTATCACGACCAGCAGCGCGAACATGTCGCTCGCGGCCGCGCCCCGGCCCGACAGCTTCTGCAAACGCTTCGCCGCGATAAGTCCCATCGGCGTGGCGGCGTTGCCCAGCCCCAAAAGATTCGCCGACATGTTCGCCGCGACCGCGTCCATGGCCTCACCGTCCGCCGAGGGGAATAAAAGCGACAGGACGGGCCGCAGCAGCCGCGACAGCTTTCCTGACAGCCCGGCGCGCTTCATGACCTCCATGACCCCGCACCACAGGCATATCATCCCGCACAGCGATATGCCGAGCGACACCGCCGAGCCGGCGCCGTCGGCCGCGGCTTGAGCCAGCGATCCGGTATTGCCCGTGTAAAGCGCGGCAAGCACCGCTGCCGCCACCATTATCACCCACGCAAAAGACATCAAGAGCAGGCTCACCCCCCTGTTAGCAATATACGGACGAGCATGATGATATAGTACACGCGGCCGAAATAATTGAAAAACCGCCAAAACTCCGCGAAAACTGAGCTGCGGCGAAAAAAGTTGACAAACCGGTAAATTATGCTATAATTTCCTCATGGAAAATTTTAAGGGGGAATGTTAGCATGAAGGCCACCGGCATTATCCGCAGGGTGGACGAGCTGGGGCGCGTCGTATTGCCCGTCGAGCTGCGCCGTTCAATGGAAATCGAGGAAAAAACCGAATTGGAGATTTTCACGGACCATAACGCGATCGTTCTCCGCAAAGCCGGCAGCAGCTGCGTTTTCTGCGGCGGCGCTAAAGGGCTGGCTTTTTTCAAGGGGTGCGGCGTTTGCTCCGCGTGTATGCGGGAGCTGCTCAAGTCATAGTGAACGGGTTAAGAACGTCCCGTTAAAAGGCGTGCCGGCGGGCACGCCCTTCGTATATAATAATAAAGGGTGGTTATATGCTCTACATAGACGCGCACTGCGATTCCATAGCCCCGTTTTCCCAGCCGCCGCAGCTTGACGTTGAGCGTATGCGCGTGAGCGAAAGCGGCGTGCAGTTCATGGCGGCCTTTTCGCCGGATTTTGAAGCCGTAAAGGATATGCTTGATAAAATGGACGGCTTCGAGGCCGCGCTGGCCGCCGCCGATCCCGGCTGGCGGATACTGCGCGCCGTCGAGGGCGGAGAATGTCTTAACGGCGATCTGCGGCGGCTTGATTGGTTGTACAGGCGCGGCGTGCGCTCGCTCGGGCTGACGTGGAACGGCGCCAACGCGCTGTCCGGCGGCGCGGACACGCCCGGGCTGGGGCTGACGTCTTTCGGCGCCCAAGTGATCGAACGCATGGAGGAGCTGGGTATGCTGGTCGATCTTGCGCATATCTCGCCTGAAGGATTTTTCGGCGCGCTGGAGGTCTGCAAAAAACCGCCGATCGTTTCGCATACGGCCGCGCACGCGCTGAATCCGCACAGGCGCAATCTGACCGACGGGCAGATACGCGCGATCGCCCTGCGCGGCGGAGTCATCGGCGTGTGCCTGTACCCCGTGTTTCTGGGCGGGGATACGCCGGAAACGGTAACGCGCCATATCGAGCATATAAAAAATACCGGAGGCCGCGGGTGCGTGGGGCTGGGAACGGATTTTGACGGCATAGATCAACTGCCCCGGGGCATAACCGGCGTTCAGGATATGCCGAAGCTCTTCGAGCTTTTGGACGAGCATACGATAGGGCTGAATTTTTGGCGGCTGGTAAGGGAATTGCCGTGACAGAAAAATATGTAAATAAATATTGATTTTTTTCGAGATATGGTGTACAATACCAATGTCTGGTCACAGACCCTGTGATACAGGTCATAAAGTTGCGGAGAGGGATAGCGCCATATGAATATCTTGGTTATAAACGCGGGCAGTTCATCGCTCAAGTATCAGCTCTTTGATATGAAGGACAGGAGCGTAATGGCAAAGGGGCTGTGCGAGCGCATAGGCATCGACGGCCACATCAGGTATTCCGGAAGGGATAAGGTTTACGACAGAGACGTCGCGCTCGCCGACCACGCGGCCGCCGTCAAAGCGCTTATCGAGCTGCTGACCGACGCCGAATACGGGGTCATCAGGGACATGGGCGAGATAGGGGCGGTCGGGCATCGCGTGGCGCACGCCGGCGAGGAATTTTCGGAGTCCACGCTGATAACGGATAAGGTGCTTGAGGTGATAGAGGCCTGCGTGCCGCTGGCGCCGCTGCACAATCCCGCGAATCTGGTCGGTATCCGCGCGTGTGCCGCCGTAATGGGCGGCGTGCCGCAGGTGGCTGTGTTTGATACCGCGTTTCATCAGACAATGCCCGCCAAGGCGTTCATATATGCCATACCGTATGAATATTATACAGAGGACAGGGTGCGCCGCTACGGGTTCCACGGTACGTCGCACCGTTTTGTCGCCGACCGCGCGGCGGAGATGCTGAACAGGCCCATCGGGGAGCTGAAAATAGTCACATGCCATCTCGGCAACGGCTCGTCCCTCTGCGCGATTGACGGCGGGCGCTCGTTTGACACGACCATGGGGCTGACGCCGCTGGAGGGCGTCCCTATGGGCACCCGCTCGGGTAGCATCGACCCGGCCATCATTGATTATTTATGTTCGCGCCGCGGTATGACGGTTAAGGAAATCACCGATATACTCAATAAGAAGTCGGGGGTTCTGGGCATCTCCGGCGTCTCGTCGGATTTCCGCGACCTCGGCGCCGCCGCGCGAGAGGGCAACCGGCGCGCGGAGCTAGCGCTCGGCATATTCGCGCACAACGTCAAAAAGACAATCGGCGCGCTGGCGGCCGGCATGGGCGGGATCGACGCGCTGGTGTTCACCGCGGGCGTGGGCGAGAACAACGATGTCATACGCTCGATGATAATCGAGGGCCTGGAGTTTCTGGGGATCGAAGCGGACGCGGAGAAAAATACGCCCATGTGCGGCGAACGGGATATTTCCGCGCCGGGCGCGCGCGTAAAAACACTGGTCATACCGACAAATGAGGAGCTTGTCATCGCGCTGGATACCCAACGCTTGACATAGACGGCACGATACTGTTCGGAACGCCTGCCGCGGGCGGGCGTTAGCGTTATGTTTATCGGGTATACGGTCAAAAGAAAGGGGGAAGCCATGGACGTTTCCGTTTTTAGCGGCGGCATATCCGTACCGGCGGCAGAGCAGGCCGCGGACGAATCCGGCCATCATGAGCCGGCGCCGGTAGACAGTGTCGGCAAGGTATCCGTTTCCCCCGACGGAATGCGCGCCTTTATAAATATGAAAATGCCGCAGAACGGCGGCAAGACGCTGACCCTGTCCGATATACAGGGGCTTATAAACGGCGCGGGAATCGTTTACGGGATGCGCGCGCTCACGATAAACAGGCTTGCCGAACAGCCGCTCTACGACCGCGACGTAATGATAGCCGAGGGCACGCCGCCGGTCAAAGGCAAAGACGGCGCGATCGTCTATCATGTCAAAATATCAAAGGACGCCATACCCCGAGAGAGGGAGGACGGCACGGTAGATTATAAAGATCTGGGCCTTATCGAAAATGTCGCCAAGGACCAGCTCTTAGTCGAGAAAATACCGCCGGAGCTTGGTGTTGACGGCCAAACCGTGCTAGGCAAAATCATCACCGCGCAAAAGGGCAGGGAGATAGCCCTGCCGGTCGGCAGGAACACATATATCTCCGAGGACGGCCTGTTTCTCCGCGCGCTGATCGACGGCCAATGCGACTATACGAACCGCAAGCTAAACGTGCTTGAAACATATACCGTCAACGGAGATGTCTCCATATCCACCGGCAATATCAACTTTGTCGGCAATGTCGTCGTTACCGGCAACGTGGCGACAGGCTATACCGTACAGGCCGGCGGCAACATAGAGATCCGGGGCTGCGTCGAGGGCGGGGTCGTCATCGCCGGCGGCAACGTCGCTATCTGGGAGGGCTTTCACGGCATGTACAAGGGCGAGGTGATAGCCGGCGGCGACGTAAGGACAAAGTATATACAGGCCGGGCGCGTACAGGCGGGCGGTCTTGTCGAATCACAGCTGATAATGCAGTCCAATATTCAAACCGGCGACACCATCAGGCTTCTGGGTAACCGCTCGGTCATATTGGGCGGCCATATCGTTGCGAAAAAACTGATAGACTGCCAGAATATCGGCGGCAGGAACCACCCCGTTAACACGGTCATAGAGGTGGGAAGCGACCCGCGGCTGCTTGCCCACGCGCGGGAGGTGCAGCGGGAAGAGATCGCGCTCACCAAAAGCCTTGTCGATATTGACCGCGTGCTGGTGCTGTTTAAGCAGCTGGAGAGGCAAAACAGACTTGCGCCGGACAAGCGCGATATGATGATACGCTCGGCGAACACGCGCCGGACTACCAGCGAGCGCCTGATAGCCCTGAGAAACGAGGACGAGGAAGTCAAGCTGAAGCTTGCCGAGGAGGGTTACGGCACAATAATCGCCAGAACGGCGATATACACGGGAGTAAAAATAATAATCGGTCCCGAGCATCAGACGACCTCAAAGCAGCTGGACAGCTGCCGCGTCACACGCGGCGAGGGCGGCCTGATTATAGCGGCGTTATAAATAGGTGGGTGCTTATGAGAGAAAAAATAATCAGCGCGGCGCTCGAGGTTTTTGACAGCAACGGGTTTTTTAAGGCGGGCATACGCGACATAGCCAAGCTGGCCAACTGTTCGCTGCCCACCCTGTATTACTATTTCAAAAACAAAGAGGATCTGTTTGAAACCTCCGTATGCGTCGCGTACGAGAGCCTTACGGCCCAGATCGACGAGCAGCTGCCCGAGGGTATGCCGCTTTACGACCGCTATTACTTCGCGGTAATGCAGCGGCAGATGCTCACCCCGGACGAGAAGCGCGTGTTCAGGATAGCCATGAAGATACAGCTGGGGGTGGACGGGTTCGAGTCGGCGAACAAGAGGCTTTCGCTGTGGGAGGAGAACCGGCGCCGCTCGGAACGGGAGGCCGTCGGAAAAATCAATGACGATCCGGCGTTCGCGGCGCTCGTCATGCGTGTTGTTGACGATATGCTGATGAGAAGCATCCTTTTCGGCGAAGCGCTGCCGCCGGAACAAATCAAGCGGGAGCTTGCCTATCTGTTTAACTAGGAGAAGACGAATGAGTGTGCTGAATGTTATATCCCTGTTCGGAGGGCTCGCGCTTTTTATCTACGGAATGACCGTCATGGGAAACGGGCTTGAGAAAATTTCGGGCGGACGCCTTGAGCGTATTCTGGAAAAACTTACATCCAAGGTTATATACGGCGTGCTTGTCGGCGCGCTGGTCACCGGCCTGATACAGAGCTCGTCGGCCACCACCGTTATGGTCGTCGGCTTTGTAAACGCCGGTATTATGTCGCTCGGTCAGGCCGTCGGCGTCATAATGGGCGCGAATATCGGCACGACCGTCACCTCCCAGATACTGCGCATGGGCGACATCTCGTCGGACATGCTGATACTTCAGATGCTGAAGCCCGCGTCGCTGTCGGCTATAGTAGCCGTTATCGGCTTTGTATTGTACGTTACAAACAAAAAGGGGACAAGACACGACTTCGGGCAGATACTGCTGGGCTTCGGCGTGCTGTTCTACGGCATGGGCGCGATGGAGGCGGCGGTCGCGCCGCTCAGGGATTCACCGGCGCTTATAAACCTGTTCACCATGTTTTCCAACCCGCTGCTGGGCATACTGATGGGGACTTTGGTCACCGCCGTCATACAGAGTTCGTCCGCGTCGGTGGGCATATTACAGGCGCTCAGCTCGACGGGCGTTATCCCGTTCGCCGCCGCCGTGCCCATCATTCTGGGCCAGAATATCGGCACGACGGTCACGGCGCTCATATCAAGCCTCGGCGGGTCGCGCAACGGCAAGCGCGCCGCGCTTATACATCTGTACTTCAATGTTATCGGCACCGCCGCGTTTATGCTTGTAATATACGGCATAAGAAATCTTTTGCCGTTCTGGGACGACCCCGTCAACCGGGGCGGCATAGCAAACTTCCATCTTATTTTCAACACCTTCACCGTCCTGCTGCTGTTCCCGTTTACCAAGCTGCTTGTCAAGCTGGCGGAGAGGACGCTGCCGAACAAGCCCAACGGCGACGATGACGACGAGATAAAAGTCCTCGACCCGATATTTCTCAACTCGCCCTCGGTCGCGCTGGAGCGCGCGCACGAGCTGGTGGTGCAGATCTCGCATCTCGCGCGCAAGAATATGTCGCGGGCTATAGAACTCCTGAATAACCCCGACGAGCAGAAAATGGGGCGCTTCATGGAAACCGAGGAGCTTATCGACCGCGCCGAGGTGCGGCTGGGGCATTATCTCATCGAGCTCACCAACCGCTCCCTGACATTACAGGAGAGCCGCGTGCAGAGCGAGCTTATGAAATCCGTCGGCGATTTCGAGCGTATCGCCGACTATGTGGTCAACGTCGCCGAGATGTCGCAGGCAATTACGCTGGACAAGCTCTCGCCGTCCGGCGCGACGGACTTTAAGGCGATGCTCACGGCGATAAAGGAGATCTTTGAGCTGACCATAGAGGTCTATGCCAAACGCGACGTACAGGCCGCGTACAGAGTCGAGCCGTTCGAGCAGGTTATCGACAGGATGACAAGCCTCTTGCGCTCGCGGCATATCGAGCGGCTGAAGCGCGGCGAGTGCAGCGCCGAGAACGGCGCGGCTTTCGTGGAAATGCTGGTGACGCTCGAGCGGATAGGGGACCACTGCTCGAACATCGCCGTCAGCGTCATAGCCACATACGGCGATAACACCGAGGACTTTGACAGCCACGAGTATGTGCGCCAAATGCACCACGGGAATATAAACGAGTTTAACAACAACTATGCCGAGTTCAAAGCTAAATATATGGCGCCGCTGAACGGCTTATAAGTATATGGGAGCGTGACAAAATTGCCCGGACAAAAAAATAAATCCGAAATCGAAAGGGAAGCGCTGTCGCTGCGCGAGAAAATCTGCTCATACTGGGCGGAGCTGCTGCTGCTGAATATGCTCGCGGTGCTGCCGCTGTATATGCACGCGGAAAAGTATATCAGCCTTACGGGACACAAGGCGAGGTACCTGTGGATAAGCTCGCTGGCGCTGTTTGCTGTATTCGCGGTTATAATGCTGATGTTCTCGGGACTGGCAAAGCCTAAAGGCGCCCCGCTGAAAAAAACATTCAGCCTGCCCGACACAGGGATCGCCGCGTACTGGCTGTGCGTGGTGCTGTCGGCGGTATTCTCGCCGGTGCCTGAAAATTATTTCGGCGAACAGAACCTCTGGTTTTTCCTGAAGGGCTATCCCGAGCGGTTCGACGGCATAATAACCATAACAATATATGTTTTTATCTATTTCGCCGTTTCGCGCCTGTACAGGAACCGGAACCGCGACTGGGCGGTGTTCGCCGTTTCGGCGTGCGCCGTGTCGCTGATCGGCATACTCCAGTTCATCGGCTGGGATATTTTCGAGCTGTACCCATACGGGCTGGACGCCCCCACGGTTGTAGGCGTATACCCGTATAACTACCTCGACACCATATTCAGAACAACGCTGGGCAACGTCAACATCCTCAGCGCCTATGTATCCGTCGGCATCGGCTTCTTTCTCGCGCTCTACATGCGCTCCGATAAGAAGATCCGCTTTCTCTATCTCGCGGCGGTCGGCCTTACGTTCGGCCTGATGATAACGGGCGGCGCCGACGGCGGCAAGGTGGGCGTTCTGATGGGCGTCGCGCTGCTGTTTGTCCTGAATATAACCGACAAACGGGCTATATCAAGACTGCTCCTCGCGCTGTCGCTGGGCTGCTTTATATCGGTTATTTACCCCCCCGCGTTCGCCGCCCGCGACTACTACAACAGAACGGGCATAGACCGGCGCCTCTACTGGGGCGACGGCGGCTTTACAAGCGTATGGGCGCTGGGCGCAGTCCTGTGTCTGGCGATAGGGCTGGCGATACACTTCTCGCCCGTATGGATAGACAGAGTAAAGCCGCGGCTCGCGGCGCTTACCGCGACGGCGGTAATATTGCTCGCGGGGCTGCTGGGCGTCGAGATAATGGGCCCGCGCTTTGCCGACAACTATGAAAATATCATATGGCAGGCGCGCGAAACGCTGCACGGCAACTTTGACGACGGCTTCGGCTCGGGCCGCGCCGTCCTCTGGAAGGTGTCGGCCAACGTGATATTCGACTATCCGCTGCTCGGCTCGGGCCCCGACGCGTTTGAATATTCGATCCGCGAGTATCAGAACTATCTGCGCGAGGCCACGAATACCTCGTTTGACAAGGCCCACAACGATTTTTTACAGATACTGATATGCCACGGGTTCCTCGGGCTGACAGCGTTTCTCCTGTTCATATTCTCGCTGGCCGCGCCGGCGTTCCGCAAGGTGTGGGACGAACCGCTGATGATGGCGGCTGTCGTCGCGTGCGCGGCATATCTTGTCCAGGCGTTCTTCGGTATCAGCGTCCCGATGGGCGCGCCGCTGTTCTTTGTCATGTGCGGGCTTGCGGAGAATTTCCGCATAGGCAGGCACAAATTCCAATATAATGAATAAGATGTATAAGCCGGTCAAACGGCTGCTGGATGTTGTTATTTCATCCGCGGGACTGACGGTGCTGCTGCCGCTCTTGCCGCTGATCGCCGCCGCGATAAAACTGGACAGCCCCGGCGCGGTGTTTTTCAAACAGTGCCGCGTCGGCAAGGATAAAAGCCTGTTCTGGCTCTACAAATTCCGCACGATGCGCTCCGATACTCCGAGAGATGTGCCAACGCATCTGATGGCCGGCGGCGGGCATATCACAAGGCTCGGGGGATTCCTGCGCCGCTCCAGCGCGGATGAGCTGCCGCAGCTGTGGAATATTCTGCGCGGGGACATGAGCGTTGTGGGGCCGCGTCCGGCGCTTTGGAATCAGGACGATCTCATAGCCGAGCGCGAAAAATACGGCGCGAACGCCGTGCGCCCGGGCCTTACGGGGCTTGCTCAGGTTATGGGGCGCGACGAGCTGCCGATACCGGCCAAGGCCCGGTATGACGGCGATTATGTAAAAAACACCGGCATCTTGAGCGACTTGGGAATAATGCTGAAAACCGTCGCAAACGTATTGTCGGCAAAAGGGATAGCGGACAGATAATTTGATCGGAGGAGAGCGTATGTCGATTTGGTTCGCCATATTTTTGGGGTTCATTCAGGGACTCACGGAGTTTCTGCCCGTGTCCAGCTCGGGGCATCTGGCGATATTCCAGAATTTCTTCGGCATGGAGGACCCCGGCAGCTATATGCTGTTCAACGTCCTGCTGCATTTGGCGACGCTTTTCGCCGTATGTATTTTCTTCTGGCAGGACATAAAGAGCATGGTCCTCGAGTTCTTCAGGTTCTTCAACCCGAAATCCTACCGCTCGGTCAGGGTGCCGCCCGCGCGCCGGCTCCTGCTGCTGGTCATAGTCGGCACGCTGCCCTTACTTATCTTCGCGTTTTTCTCCGAAACGGTAAAGCTGCTCTCCGGCAAGCCGCTGTTTATCGGTATCGCGCTGACGGCGACCGGCGGGCTCCTGTGGCTCTCGGATATGCTGCCGAAGGGAAACAAGGACGAAAAATCCGCCACGCTGCTGGATGTTATATACGTCGGCTTTATGCAGGGTATCGCTACGATACCGGGGCTTTCGCGTTCGGGCCTGACCATATCGACGGGGATGTTCCGCGGCTTTGACCGCCGTTTTGCCGTAAAGCTGTCATTTCTGATGTCGGTGCCCGCTATTCTCGGCGCGACCGTGCTGGAGGTGGGGGAGGCGTTCGCGTCCGACTTTGACTGGACCGCCCTGCCGGTATACCTCGCGGGTATGGTTACCGCCGCGGTAACGGGGTATCTGGCGCTGTGCTTCATCCGGCTGCTGGCCGCCAAAGGCTCGTTCAGGGTGTTCGCGTACTACTGCCTGTTCGTGGGCGTCGCCACGCTGCTGGCGTCGCTGATAATGTCGCCATAAAAATTCACAAAGGATAAAACGCCGATGCCAACAAAAACACAAAAAAAACCGGCCAAAAAACCGGCCGTCAAAAAAACACCCGTCCGCCGTGAGGTGGGCGCGCTCTGCTGCGCGCTTTTGTCGATATTCTGCTTTTTGGGCCTTATCGGCGTAAAGGCGCTTTTTCTCAACCTGCTCACAAACACCCTGATCCGTTTTATCGGCGCGGGCGCTTATATAACGCCGGTCGCGCTCGCCCTGGCAGCGGCCGTGCTGCTGTTCCACCGAGGCCGCCCTGTCAGCCTGCGCGTATGGTGCGTTATGCTTACGCCCGTGTGGCTGGGCGGCTTGCTCGCCCTGTGGCTGGGGGAGCTGCCGAAGCTCGATATGGGTATATTCAAGGCGCTGTGGCAGGACGGCCACGGCATAATAAGCGGGCTTCTGGCCGCGATCTTCAAAGCGCTGTTCAGCGGCGTCGGCGCGGGTATATTGTTCATTTTCGGGCTTGCGGTGCTGCTGCTCATAGCGCTCCGCGTGGATGTCGTGGGCGTGCTGGACGCCATCCGCGACCGCACCCCGCCGGAATACGAGCCGCGCCCCGAAACGCCCCGCGGCGCTTCAGGCGCCGCGCGGCAGGGCCGATCCCGCGGCCGCTTTAATATCGACGTGCCGGTGGACAACCCTCCCGTTGCTAAAACGCGCAAGGAACACCCCGACACACCGTCCGAGGAGGACGCCGCTCCGCCGGCGCCGCCCCCGCCGCCGCCGCCTGCCGCCGCAGATCCGGCGCCCGAACCGGAGGAAAACGCCGTCCCGCCCGGCTTTGTTTCGCTGAAGAATTACCGCCCGGGCAAGCCGCTGCCCGCGCCGGTCGATATCCCCGCAAATACGCCGCGCCTTAAAGAACTGCGCCCGCCGACGGGAACGCCGCGCTATATATTCCCGCCGCTGTCGCTGCTGCCCGGAAGCACGGCGGTCAACACGGCGGACTTCGGCATGGAGACGCGCAGCACTTCGGCGCGTGTGCGCGAAACAATACAGAGCTTCGGTATCGACGCCGCGCTTGTAAACGTGGTGCGCGGCCCGTCCGTCACCCGCTATGAGTTTGAAATCGCCCAGGGCATGACGCTGAACAAGCTGACCAACCGCGCGGACGACATCGCCCTCGCGCTCGGCGCGGACAGCGTGCGTATCTCGCCCGTGCCGGGAAAGGCGGGAACCGTGGGCATCGAGGTCCCGAACAAGCTCATCAGCACGGTATATCTGCGCGATGTCCTTGAGAGCGACGAGTTCTCCGCGGCGGAGTCGCGCCTCGCGTTCGCGCTCGGCAAAGACATCGGCGGTTCAAGCGTCGTCGGCGACATATTCAGGCTGACGCATCTGCTTATCGCCGGCACCACAGGCTCCGGCAAGAGCGTATGCGTAAACTCGCTGATAATCAGCCTGCTCTACAAAGCAAGCCCCGAAGAGGTAAAGCTGATACTTATCGACCCCAAGATGGTGGAGCTGGATGTGTACAACGGCATCCCGCATCTGCTCGTACCCGTCGTCACCGACCCCAAAAAGGCGTCGTCCGCCCTGCAATGGGCGGTATACGAGATGGAAAAACGCTACAGGATGATGCAGGAGCGCGGCGTGCGCGATATTTTCGCTTACAACCAGTCCATCGCCGGAGAAAATCTGCCCAAGGTCCCCCAGATGGTCATAATAATCGACGAGCTGGCGGACTTGATGATGGTCGCGGGCAAGGAGGTCGAGGACTCCGTAATACGTATCGCGCAGAAGGCGCGCGCCGCCGGAATGCACTTGGTGGTCGCCACCCAGCGCCCGTCCGCCGACGTGATAACGGGGCTGATGAAATCAAACATACCGTCGCGTATCGCGTTTACCGTCGCGTCCGGCACCGACTCGCGCATCATACTGGACACCACGGGCGCCGAAAAGCTGATAGGCAAGGGCGACATGCTCTACGGCCCGCTGGGCTATAAAATCTCGCGCGTTCAGGGCTGCTATGTACATGAAAAAGAAGTAAAGGCCGTTGTGTCGTTTATAAAGGAAAACTCTGCGGCCGCATACGACGCCGACGTCGTCGAACAGATAAACCGCCTGCCCGACGAGGACAAAAAGGGCGGCGCGGCCCCGTTTGACGACGAGAGCGAAGCCTTCGACCCGATGCTCAATCAGGCCATGGATATAATCCTCGAGGTCGGACAGGCCTCCACATCCATGCTCCAGCGGCGGCTCAAGCTGGGCTATGCCCGCGCCGCCCGCGTTGTTGATCAGCTTGAGGAGCGCGGGCTGCTGGGTCCCAGCGAGGGCTCGAAGCCCCGGGCCATCCTCGTTACATATGAGCAGTGGCAGGATATAAAGGAAAGATATAAATGATATTACGGCGGCATGTTGCCGCCGTAATATTTTTTGGGGCTCTTATCACTTTCCGGTTTCCGCCGCCTCCGCACATTGCGTGTGATTCAGCCTGTCCAGCGCGGCCCTATGTAGCCTCAGACACTGCCTTGACACATATCCGATCTCGCTGCCCAGCTTGTCCCATCCAAGGCCGTCGAAGTACCTCAGCCGCAGCAGCTCGCGCAGAACGGGATCGTCAATGGCCTGTATCGCCGTTTCAATCCCCAGCGCCTGCTCCTCCAGCGCCTCAAGATTCTTGATAATGCCGACCTCAAGCCCGATCTTTGCCGCAACCAGATTGTCCGTCGCCGTGCCGGAACGCTTGCGCCTGTTGTTCCACCAGCTGTTTGCGAACCCCCCGCTGATTTGACGCTCCAACGCGTTGACGCGCTGCCTCTGCGCGCTGATTTCACGTTTTAACGCCAGATACCCCTGTAGCTCCCTCTGTGTGATCGTCCTCATTTTCCTATACTCCTTTCTTTTTATACCCGTTTTGGGTATATATAAATAATATAATGTCCGTGGTGGGTAAAAGTCAATAGGGAATTAATAAAATATGAAAAAAATGTTGGCAAGCATAAAACAATATGATATTATATTACCTGAGTGAAACGGGATAAACAGACACAAAAAGTCTTGACACAGCTAAATAATTAACATATAATGTGATTTAACCCAATGCATAATGGTAAGGGGTGGACCGTATGAAAAATGACTCGCCCAAGGTTTTGGGCGTATTGGAGCGTATGGGGATGGTGCGCAGGTCTGAGGAAGAGGCGGCTGAACCCGCCGGGCAAGCGGATTTGGCGGAGGAAACCGTCCTAGAGCCGCAACCCTTTGAGGACGTGGAACCGGAAGCAGAGGCGGCGGCGCCCGAGCCGGTGTTCAGCGCTGAACCCGAACCCGAGCCTGTGTACGAGCCTGTGAGTAAACCGGCGGCGTTCGCCGCGTACATCGCGGCGGAAAAAAAGGAAGATATAAAAAGCGGAGTTGGTGAGAAAATGAGCGAGGCTTCTTTCTGGGACGATTCCCCGGCGCTGAACACGGATACCGACCGGTTCATGGAGGTCGAGGACATTTACCGCGCCTTAGCCCTAAAGACCGGCGGCACGGACACGATCTATCTGGTCGAGGAGTACATGAGAACCCTGCCCGACTCGCTGCCCGCCGAGTCACGGCGCGCTATCATCATGAAAATCGTCGGCGCCTCCGGCTTCGATTTCGACAGGCTGCTCAACGACGGCATAGACCGCGTAACAAAGCTCAACGAATACGCGGCGTCGTTCGCGCAGCAGACGGACAAAATAGTCGCGCGCCACAACAGCGAGCTTGACGCGCTTGAAAAGCAGATACAGCGCGTCCGCGAGCTTATCGGGGACAGAAAAAACCTGCATAAACGTCAGTTTTTGGCCATAGAAAACGAAGCGCAGAGGCTTAAAGAGGTCCTGGACTTCGTTACAAAATAACTGAGCGAGGTAAATATGCGCTACGAAATAACAGGGCGCGGCCTGCTGGTACTGTCGATTCTGATTGCCGCGCTGGTATTGGGAGCTATCTCCGTTTCGGCTGCCCTCGGCAGCGGGACGGGGCTTGACGCGCCCGATTTGCCCGTGATAGACCGCGACCCGATGCCGAGTACAGATAACAGTGAACAGTTAACAGATAACAGTGAAGGAAATGATGAAACCCCAACCCCTGAACCGGAACCTCCGACTGTTGTGACCCCAGAACCCACAGACCCTCCAATTGTTACAACCCCTGAACCCATCGAAATACCGACGCCGACACCGGCGCCCGCGACGCCCGCTCCGACGCCGGATGATTCACAGCAAACGCAGTGGTCTGAAAAATAATAAAATAAACTCCCGCACGTTCTCGTGCGGGAGTATTATATGCGGAGCGCCCTATACGCAGGGCAGGGGAGTTCCTAATCCGTCACCGCCATAGACCTGTCAAACAGCGCCTCGACTTCGGCGCCCGGCTTTTTACCGAGCAGCGTGACGGCAACGGCGGCTATAGTGCCCGCTATAAATCCGGGGACTATCTCATAAAGCCCCGTGCCGGACAGCGCCGGTATCGTCAGCCACATGATGTCCACGGCCGCGCCCGCCACAATTCCGGCCACCGCGCCCTCAAAGGTGAAGCGCTTCCAGAACAGCGACAGCAGGATCGCCGGCCCGAACGCCGCGCCGAACACACCCCACGCGTTGCCGACCAGCCCCATTATTGTGCCGCTGTTCGGACTGGCGGCGATGATGACCGCCGCGACCGCAACGACGACGACGACTATGCGTCCGACCCAGAACATCTCTTTATCCTTGGCGTTTTTGCGGAGAATCGGCTTGTAAACGTCCGCCGCGAACGCCGACGCCGACGCGAGCAGCTGCGAATCCGCAGTACTCATAGCGGCGGCAAGGATCGCGGAGAGCAAAATGCCCGATATGACGGCCGGGAAGATTTTGCGCACCATTTCAATAAACACCAGCGAGCTGTCCGCAATCCCGTCCCCGAGGAACATAAGGCCGACGCTGCCCACCGCGACGGCGAAGAGCAGTATTAGAATATTCCATGTTATGCCGATAATCGCGCTCTTCTTCACCTCGCGCTGCGAGCGGAGCGCCATAAAGCGGATGATGATATGCGGCATACCGAAATAACCCAGCCCCCAGCCGAAGCCGGAGAGTATGTCGGCGAAGCTGTTCCAGTCCGCCTTGCCGCTCGAGAAGAAATTCCAGTAGTTCGCCGGAAACTCAACGGAGCCTGAGGCGCCGTTAAGCATCGCCAGCGCGAAGATCGGCGCTATCAGCAGCGCGCCCAGCATGAGAAGCCCCTGGAAAAAGTCCGTCCAGCAAACGGCCTTGAACCCGCCCAGAAAGGTATACGCGATGATAATAAACGCCGCTATGTACATAGCGAGCGTGCCGTCCAGACCAAGCACGGTGCTGAACAGCGTGCCGCAGGCCTTGATGCTGGCCGCGGCGTAAATGGCATAGGCGAAAAGGAAGATAACGGCGCAAATCACTTGCAGCGCCTTGCTTTTGGAGAGGAAACGGTTGGTAAGATACTGCGGCAGCGTTATCGAGTCGTCCGCCGCGATAGAGAACTTGCGCAGGCGCGGCGCCATGAAAACCCAGCTGAGGATATATCCGGCGGCAAGGCCGATAGCTATCCACGTCTGCCCCATGCCCGCGGCATAGATCGAGGCCGGCAGCCCCATCAGCACCCACGCGCTCATGTCCGAGGCGCCCGCCGAAAGCGCGGTCACCCATGGTCCCATCTGCCGCCCGCCGAGGAAATAATCCTTTTCGCCGCCCTTTGTGCGGAAAAAGAAGTACACCCCGATGCCCAGCATGATGACGAGATAGATGATAAATACCGTAAGCTCCGTGTAATTCATGATTTTGCTCCCCTTCGTTATTGTAACATTTACGGCGGCCGCCGCGCGTTCCCGCCATTTTATACATTATATATGGATAATTATAAAATTGCAAGCAAAAAAATTCCCCTCCGCTGATATTACTGATACCGTCAAAAAGAAAACGGTACCGCGTCTTACAGTCGGTATGCTAATCGTCCGGGGCCTGACATAAAAATTGCGGCCCTGAAAAACTTTTGATTGACACGGGAAATAATTTCATATATAATAAACTTTGAAATATTTTTTCAATTTCAAATACAGGGAGGAGCAAACAAATGATTTCAATTTCCAACAAAAAGCTCGACGCATGGATCAAAGAAGTGGCCGATATGTGTCAGCCGGACGAGGTTTATCTCTGCGACGGCACAAAGGAAGAGTACCAGAAAATGCTTGATATAATGGTGGAAGCCGGTTTGGGCACACCGTTAAATCCCGAAAAGCGCCCGGGATGCTACCTGTTCAGAAGCCATCCCTCCGACGTGGCGCGCGCCGAAAAGCGCACCTTTATCGCCTCCAAGAATAAAGAGGACGCCGGCCCCACAAACAACTGGATTGATCCGGACGAACTCAAAAAGTCCATGACGGAGCTTTACACCGGCTGCATGAAGGGCCGCACAATGTACGTTATACCCTTCTCGATGGGCCCCATCGGCTCCCCCATATCCAAAATCGGCGTGGAAATCACCGACAGCCCATACGTCGTGTTCAACATGTATATAATGACCCGTATCGGTACGGCGGTGCTGGGCGCCCTCGGCGAGGACGGCGAATTTGTCAAATGCCTGCACTCCGTCGGCCAGCCGCTCGGCCCGGGCGAGGTTGACAAGGAATGGCCCTGCATCCCCAACGTTGACGAAAAATACATCAGCCACTTCCCCGAAGAGCGCATGATCTGGTCCATCGGCTCCGGCTACGGCGGCAACGCCCTGCTCGGCAAGAAATGCTTCGCGCTCAGAATCGCCGGCGTCCAGGCGCGCGACGAGGGCTGGCTGGCCGAGCATATGCTCATCCTCAAGCTGACAAACCCCAAGGGCGAGTCATACTACGTCTGCGGCGCGTTCCCAAGCGCCTGCGGCAAAACCAACCTCGCCATGCTCCAACCGTCGTTCCCGGGCTGGAAGGTCGAAACCATCGGCGACGACATCGCGTGGATGAAGTTCGGCGAGGACGGCAGGCTCTATGCCATCAACCCCGAATCGGGCTTCTTCGGCGTCGTCCCCGGCACCTCGATGCAGTCCAACCCCAACGCCATGACGCAGATCCAAAAGAATACGATATTCACCAACGTCGGCCTTACCGACGACGGGGATGTATGGTGGGAGGGCAGCGGAATCCCCGCCCCCGATCACCTCATCGACTGGAAGGGCAACGACTGGACCCCGGATTCGGGAACCCCGGCCGCCCACGCCAACGCCCGCTTCACAACGCCCGCGGCCCAATGCCCGGTCATCGCGCCCGAGTGGGAGGACCCGGCCGGCGTGCCGATCTCGGCCATCCTTGTCGGCGGCCGCCGCAAGACCACGATCCCGTTGGTAAACGAGAGCGTTGACTGGAACCACGGCATTTTCCTCGGCTCGATCATGGGCTCTGAGATCACCACCGCCGACATCACCGACAAAGTCGGTCAGGTCAGGCGCGACCCGTTTGCGATGCTGCCGTTCATGGGCTATCACATGGGCGACTACCTGCAGCACTGGCTCGACATCGGCAAAAAGACCGACGCCTGCAAGCTGCCCAGAATATACTTCGTCAACTGGTTCCGCAAAAACGAAGAGGGCAAATTCATATGGCCCGGCTACGGCGAGAACAGCCGCGTGCTGAAATGGATCGTTGACAGGCTCTCCGGCGACGCCGAGGTCGTAAACACACCTATCGGCAACCTCCCGACGCTTGACGGCATCGACCTTAACGGCATCAACATAGGCGAAGCCGAAATGACGGAGCTGTTGAAAATTGATAAAGAGGCGTGGCTGGCTGAAATCGAATCCATCAAGGAAAATTACAAGAGCTACGGCGACAGGCTGCCCAAGGAACTGGCGGAAGAGCTTGCCAAGCTGGAAGCGAAATTAGCGTAATAAAGCCGAATCAATCCCCGCCTTCCGGCGGGGATTGTATGCTCAGGGGGTTTGTACAGTGGACAGTAATAAACAGACCGAGTTTACCGAGCGCCGTAGAAAGAAAGACTGGATAGTGCGCGCGGTCTCCGTCACAGGCGTTATCGGCTGGATAAGCGCCGCCGCCGCCGTTTTGCTGCTGGACGCCGCGCGTCCGGCGCAGGAAACCGTGGTAACGCGGTTCTTCGGCACCAGAGTAGTATCTTACTGGAACCCGCTTTTCCTGCGGCTGTCTTATATCGCGGGCGTCGAGGTGTTTCTTTTATGCCTGCTGGGGTTCATGTTCAACCTGATGCGCCGCCGCAGAAAAACGGACCGGTTAAACAATTCCATTATTATACTGTGGGTAATATCCGTCACTTTTCTGATAATAATGACAATCAGATTCGGCTATCTGATCTTCTGATCCCCTTGCCCTCTTTCGTAAAGAGGGTGGCCCCGCGGGGCCGGGTGTTTTATCCCCGCCCGCCAGATTCGGCTATCTGATCTTCTGATCCAATCCGGAACTCTGTTGACAAAACAGATTTTACATGTTATCATAAATACAGAGATGAATCCGCCGCTTCGACGGCAACGCGTTCCTGGGCAAAAAGCCCCTGACTTTGCTAGAGTGAGGGGGGCTTTTTGCTTTTATGTTTTAACGGTGCTTCCGAATTTCGGTGAGCAGTTTCCGTAATTCCGTCAAAAAAGATGTAACAGCTTTGACAAAACCCATCATTGCAAATCACCTCCTCTACCGTAGCACTCTATGGTAAAGGAATGCGTCGCCGCCGAAACGGCGGATTTTTTATTTGTATATCATCCCTTCGTCTGCCTCCGCGCCGCCTCCACAACATGCTTTACAAGCACCGCCGTGGTCACGCTACCGACCCCGCCCGGCACGGGCGTATACGCCTCGGCCTCAGAACCTTCTATAACCACGTCGCCGCTCAGCTTGCCGTCCTCGCCGACATGGATCCCCACGTCAACAACGGTCTGCCCGGGCGCGATAAACGACGGCTCCACCACGCCCTTAACGCCCGCGGCGACTATCAGCAGCTCCGCCTCGCGGCATATATCGCGCAGCCCCAGCGTCCGCGTATGGCAAACCGTCACCGTCGCGTGGCGGTTCAGCAGCAGCATTGACACGGGCTTGCCGACCGACAGGCTGCGCCCCACCACGACCGCGCGTTTCCCCGCGAAGCCGTAGTTGTAATACTCCAGAAGCTCGATACACGCCTGCGCCGTACAGGGCGGAAACCCGGCGCTGTATCCGGCGAACACGCCGCCCAAAGATACGGTTGTTATGCCGTCCACATCCTTTTCGGGGCTCAGCGCGGCGCAAACGGCGGCCTCGTCGATGTGCTTCGGCAGCGGCCGCAGAATCAAAACGCCGTGTACCGAACCGTCCTGATTCAGCCAGTCTATCATTGCGATAACGGCCTCCTGCGTCGCGGACCCGGGCAGCGTCACCTGTTTAACGGCGACGCCCGTCTTGCCGCAGCGCTTGACGGCCGCGTTCTCATACGCTATATCGTCGGGATTCTCGCCCACCCTGACGACGGCAAGGCGCGGCGTCACGCCCTCCAGCTCCAGCTGCGCCGCGTCCGCGTTGACGTGGGCGGTTATATAATCGGCCGCCGGCGCGCCTCTCAACCGCACCATTGTTCCACCATCCCATGCGCGAGCCTGTCCGTTTCAGAGGCCTTTTCCCTGTCCTTCATCAGCTTTGTGTTAATAAACACGTTGAACGACGCGGACTTTATCGCCGCCTTGCACAGTATCTCGCCCGCGTAGACGTCCGAAATCGCCATCTTCGCGCCCCGCTCCCTCAGCACGGGAAACAGCTCCATGACCTCCGCGCACACGCGCATAATCTCAAGCGGCGGCCCGCACGCGCTGAGCAGCGCCGTCTCCAGCGTTATAACGCGCCCGGGCGCGTCCTTGGGAATCTTATAGGCGGCGGCCAGCGGCGCGAAAACCGCGGCGTCCTCGTCCGCAAGCTCCAAGAGCCGCGATTGCAGCTGATCGGTCCGCGCCTTTATCTCCTCCATCTCGTCGTGGACGTCCCCGTGCCGTTCGGACAAAAGCGTCAGGCTTGACACCATGCCCGCCAGCGCGGCGCCCACGGCGCCGGTCACGGCGGACGCCCCGCCCCCGCCCGGCACGGGCTTTGAGCTTGAAAGCGCCTCGATAAACTCGGATAGCTTTAAGTCGGCGATCATAAATAATGTCCTCCCCGCGATAATATATAGTATTTTTTTAGATGTTGTCATCCAACGTTGATTAATGTATAAAATGCTTATGCTATTTGTAGGGGCGAACTCCGTTCGCCCGCGATACACCGCAAACGTTGGCTGAAATTCGCGGCGATTAGAAATCGCCCCTACGTCCGTTCCGCACACATAATATAAATTTTCACACTTTGTAGGGGCGAACTCCGTTCGCCCGCGGTATACCGCAAACGTTGGCTGAAATTCGCGGGCGATTAGAAATCGCCCCTACAGTCTGTTCCGCACACTAATATAAATTTTTCACACTTTGTAGGGGCGAACTCCGTTCGCCCGCGATACACCGCAAACGTTGACTGAAATTCGCGTGCGATTAGAAATCGCCCCTACTCACGGCGGAAAACCGCTATAACAACTCTCCGTATCTCTTTACAAAAACCCTCTTCATAACCGTCGTAAGCGTCATATAGCACACCACCGTCACGCCCAGCAAGCCGAAAAACTCGCTCGGCATCGGATGCATATTCAGCATCCTCCCCAGCGGGGTATAGGGTATGACCGTGCCGACCGCTATGCCCAGCGTCGTCATGAGCGTGACGGCAAGCGAGGCCCTGCTCTGCAAAAACGGCATCTTTGGCGTCCGTATCATGTGGATAACAAGCGTCTGCGTCCAAAGCGACAGAACGAACCACCCCGAATGGAACAGCGCGATAAACGACACCTGCGTTTCGGGCGCCAGCGCGTGGTATCCGGCGCCGAACACCAGCGGGCAGATATAGAAGAACAGCGCCAGATAGGTGGTTATATCAAACACTGAGGACGTCGGCCCGAGCCATATCATAAAGCGCGTGATCGACGACGCGTCCCATTTGCGCGGCAGCTTTAGATAATCCGTGTCCACGTTGTCCCACGGCAGCGATATGCACGAGATGTCATATATAAGGTTAAGCACCAGTATCTGAATGGGCAGCATGGGCAGAAACGGCAGGAACGCGCTGGCGGCCAAGACACTGAACATGTTGCCGAAATTGGAGCTGGCGGTCATCTTGATATACTTTATAATGTTGGCGTAAATCTTGCGCCCCTCGACAACGCCCTCCTCCAGCACCATCAAATCCTTTTACATAAGGATGATGTTCGCCGACTCCTTGGCTATATCGACCGCGGTGTCCACCGAAATGCCCACGTCGGCGGCCTTCATGGCGGCGGCGTCGTTTATGCCGTCGCCAAGGAACCCGACGGTGTGCCCGTTCTCGCGCAGCGCCGTGACGACGCGCACCTTCTGCTGCGGCGAGAGCTTTGCGAACACGTCCGTGCCCTCCACAACGCCCCTCAGCTCTTCGTCGCTCAAATGCTCGACGTCCGCGCCCAAAAGTATATTGTCCGCCTTCAGCCCGACCTGACGGCACACGCACTTCGTCACCGCGTCGTTGTCGCCGGTGAGAACCTTTACGTCCACGCCGTAGTCGTGCAGCGCGGCGATGGCGTCCTCGGCGCTCTCCTTCGGCGGGTCGAGGAACGCGAGATAGCCGATTATCACCATGTCGCTCTCGTCGGCAATGGAGAAAGCCCCGCCGGGCGAGTGGTTTGTCCTCTGCGCGATACCCAGAACGCGCAGCCCGTCGGAGTTATACCTGCGGCAGTTTTCCAGTATCTCCTCTTTAAGCTCGTCCGTTATCGGTATAGCCACGCCCTTGCTCTCGGCATAGTTGCAAACGGTCAGCATCTCCTCGATCGCGCCCTTAGTGATTAGCTGCGTCTTGCCGTTTATGTCCGACACAACGACACTCATGCGCCTCCGCTGGAAATCGAACGGTATCTCGTCAATCTTTGTATACGATTTCCAGTGCGCGACGTTGTCGTTCCCGTTGGCTATATCAATGACGGCGATGTCCATAAGGTTTTTAAGCCCCGTCTGATAATAGCTGTTCAAAAACGCGTGCTTCAGGACCCTCTCGTCCTCCTCGCCGT
This sequence comes from Oscillospiraceae bacterium, assembly GCA_009777255.1. Taxonomy (GTDB): domain Bacteria; phylum Bacillota; class Clostridia; order Oscillospirales; family UBA929; genus WRMG01. The sequence continues at coordinate 44,431 of WRMG01000007.1, forward strand.
GAATATCCAGATGATACTCCAGAATAACCTTGTCCTGCGTAATCGTACCCGTCTTATCGGTGCAGAGTATATCCATCGCCCCGAAATTCTGTATAGAGTTCAAGTCCTTGACGATAACCTGCTTCTTCGACATGGACACCGCGCCCTTTGCGAGGTTCGCGCTCACAATCATCGGAAGCATCTCCGGCGTAAGCCCCACCGCGACCGACAGCGCGAACAGAAACGCCTCCATCCAGTCGCCCTTGGTAAACCCGTTGATAAACAGGATAACCGGCACCATGACCATCATAAAGCGTATCAGCACCCACGAGACGGATGTGACGCCCTTTTCAAAGCTCGTGGGCGGCGTCTTCTCGTTAAGCTGCCGCGCGATCGCGCCGAACACGGTGTCGTCGCCGACGGCAAGCACCAGCGCGGCCGCCGAGCCTGAGATAACGTTGCTGCCCATAAAGGCTAAATTATTCAGGTCGAGCGGGTTTACGTTCTTGCCCTTCAGCTCTCCCGAGAATTTCTCCACCGGCTCACTCTCGCCGGTAAGCGACGACTGGCTGACGAACAGGTCCTTGGCCTGCAAAATCCTCACATCGGCGGGGATCATGTCCCCGGCGGCAAGATAGATATAGTCGCCCACCACCAGCTCGTCGAGCGGGATCTCCAGCTTTTTCGACAGCTCCTCCTCCGTGTCCTCGTCGGTGAACACGCGCTGCACGGTAACGGTCGTCTCAACGATCTCGCCCAACCTCTCCGCGGCGCGCACACTGCGGTACTCCTGTATAAACCGCAAAAACCCGCTTATCGCCACCATTGACAAAATAATGGCGACGGCGGAATAGTCGCGCGTGAAGAGAGAGATCACCGCGAGTATGAACAAAACTATGGTAAACGGGTTGACAACAGCGTCAAACAGTCTTTTTAATATCGAATCCTTTTTCGGCGGCGTAATGGCGTTCGAGCCGTATTCCTCGCGCATATCCTCAACCTTTTCCTCGTCAAAGCCTTCCGGCGAGGTGTCGTACTGGATAAGCAGCGTCTCGGGCTTCTTGACCGAGGCGTTTATAAGGCGCTTCTTAATGCGCGTCGTGCGTGCTGAGATGTTTGGATTAACGCTCTTTTTGGGCATGACAATACCCTCCTTTCAGTACGGGGCGTCCCCCGGTATGTTCTTCGCTCCGGGTAATCTATGCCGCTGCTGCTGTCGGCGTCCATTCATCTCACCACCTTTATACATAAATCCCTGCCCTCACATTATACACCACACACCGGCAAAACGTCAATCGTTTTGTTTTCAAATATACGTGATACGTGAATCATAAGCCGTTGAGATATTGATTTGAACATGCTATTATCAACACGGGTGAAATATTACTCACCCGTGTCGATGCCCTATAAAAGGAGCTGTTTTTATGTATGCGAATGAAATTCTGTCACAGGCCGTTGGTGGACGAATCAGGACATTGCGTTTAGAAAAGAAAATGAGCCAGGATGAGTTTGGCGCGCTTGTCAACACGGACAGAACCTATATTAACAAAATTGAAAATGGCGCGTGCAACCTTACCGTTTGCAAACTTTGCTCTATCTGTGAAAAAATCGACATAACGCTGCATGATTTTTTTAACGCCGAAGCATTTAATGAATTTTTTACTGAAACAGGGGAGGGCTAAAAATAATGTGGACAAAAGCTGCTGTTATCGAAAGATTAATAGAGATTGAAAAAAGGGGTTATATTGAAATTCCGCAAGGCAAATATAGAAAAGACGATGGCGTTATTGGACAAATCCTCGAAAAACTGTTTGACGTTGAGGAAAATAATATTTCCCTTGCCGACCTTGGCAAATTTGAGCTAAAAGGCATGAGAAAGAAAAAAGGCGGCAATACGCTTACCCTTTTCCACCAAACCCCTTCAAAAGGCATGACTCCTATTCAAATTTTTGACCGCTTTGGATACATAAAAAAATCTTCGAGATCGGATATAATGAAGAAAAAACTTTTCACTACTATCCGCGGAGATAAATATAACAATCGCGGATTCATTTTATCAGCGCGTTCCGAAACAGAAATAAATTTATATTATCATGACGAATATCTGTCAACATGGGATTTATCTGAAGGCAAACATAAAATTGACAACGTTATTCTTGCTTTCGCGAAAACAAGAGGAAAGTTTAATACGCGGGAAGAGAGCTTTCATTTCGCGGAAGCATACCTTCTAAGCGAACCGAAAAACCTGTCACAGGCAATAACCGCCGGCGCCGTGGTAATGGATCTCTGTATAGACCAGCCTGCGGACAGAAGCAAATCGCCGCATGACAGGGGACCGCATATCCGCATCCCTGTTCGCAAGCTGAACATGCTGTTTGGAAAGGTTGAAAAACTGATA
>WRMG01000008.1 GCA_009777255.1 Oscillospiraceae bacterium
AAAAATAACGCTCTTGAATTAGCAGAGATTTTTTGTGACAGAGGTATATCGGGTACTAAAATAGACAGGGCAGGACTTACTGACCTTTTATCAGCAATGAACGGTATCAGAAAAATCATTGTCTTAAATACTAGCCGTTTATGGCGTGATGATATTTCAAAGGTATTTATTCGCCGGGCATTTATTCAAGCAAAAGCGGATATTGTAAGTATCGAGCAACCTAACTATTCTCTTTATAAAAATGACCCCAGTGAAATTTTCTTCAACGGCGTTCTTGAATTACTCGACCAATATGAGCGGTTAAATATCAACCTTAAATTAGCCAAAGGGCGTAAAACAAAGGCGCGTACAGGAAACAAGGCTTGCGGGGTTGCCCCTTTGGGATATAGATGGACACATGACGCTAAAATTGAAATTGACCCCGATGGAGCGGATTTGGTAAAACTGATTTACGACCAATATCTAAACCTTGGCAGTTTAAGCAAGGTTAAAGATGACCTTGACGATAGCGGATATTTAACACAAAGGGGTAACAGCTTTTCTAAACAGGCTTTATCTGATATTTTATCAAACGAATTTTATAGGGGCATTGTTACTCATGGTACAGTCAAAGAAAAGGGACAACACCCTCCAATTATCAGCGCGATTCTATTTAACAGAGTTCAAAGCAAACTCACAGGGAATAATAAAAAGAATTACTACTGAATATTTTATTTTTCCTACCACATGGATATTCAAATACACTAAAACATTCCTTATAGTTTAGATATAACTACTAAGGGGTGTTTTTCATGTTAAAAAGAGGTGTTGGAGAAGATAACCGTGCGATTAGAGGTGTGTTTATCCCCGAAAAAGCCCGTGATTACAGCCATGACGATAATTTCTATAATTACAATGACGAGATAGATTTTATTGCTATCGGTCAAAAACTAAAAAAGGAACGTAGGAACATAGGTTGGACACAAGAAAAAGTTGCGGAAGCGATTGGAGTAACTACCGCATTTGTGGGACACATAGAGCGCGGGGAAAAAAGTATGTCGTTAGATACTCTAATCAATCTCTGTAATTTTTACCGTATTACAATAGATTATGTTTTATCAGATACTTTACCGACAGAAGACAACAACACAATTAAAGTGATTGCCGCTATGCTCAGAGATAAATCAGAGGAACAGCAAGCGGCTATTGTTGATATTTTAAGAAGCGTTACACGGCATATATAAAACCTTGCCGTTTTAATCGGGCAATGTTTTCTTTTTCAAGCGCGGACGCTCTTGAAAATTTAAGTCGCGTCTGACCGTTCTTTCAGTCTTGTTGTAGAAAAATCCGTTGCGCCTAAAATCAGTAATTATATCTTGATGATTCATTCCCAATTTTTTAGCGAAAAATTCTATGCTCATTCTTGTCTTATTATAATACTTGGCTTTATCTTCCGGCAATTTATCCCGCCATACATCCAGTTTTACCATGTCTTCACCCCCCCCCAACAATAATACTACAGGTATTAAAAATAATACTGCGGCGAAAAATTTTAGGATATTTTACTTGCTTTTAACATATATGGTAGCAGTTTCCATAAATCATATCTTGAAAAGTATTCTTTAATTTCATTGCGTGGTATTGACACTTGGAGTTTATCGTGGTATATTGTTTCCGTAAAGGGGATTGACCTGCCCCTGCCATATCCCCCTGACGGTCGCGCTGATCATCAGGGGGTTTTGCGGAGAGGTGTCCGAGCGGCCGAAGGAGCACGATTGGAAATCGTGTTTGCGCAAAAACGCAACAGGGGTTCAAATCCCCTCCTCTCCGCCATTGAAATTATTTGCACGAAAGGGCTTGACAAAGATGCCGAAATGTGCCATAATCGCTAGAGCAGAGCAGAGCAGAGCAGAGCAGAGCAGAGCAGAGCAGAGCAGAGCGGGCGGATAATTCCGCTCTCTTGTCATGCCCTGAAATATGCGGCATGAAAACAAAAAAACCATTCTCAAAAATTATAGCGTGGATGCTCACGCTTGCGATGGCAGCTGCCATGCTGCCAATCACGGCGGCGGCGGCCGACACGCCGACCGGCACGTTTGACCTCGCCGCCGGCACATGGAACGGTACAACGTGGGACACATATCTGGCAGATACTATCAAAATCTCGTGGAACGGCACCATACTCACCGTAAATGACGGCGCGAATATAACCGTAACAGGAGTCACAGACTGGCGGCGCATTGAGGTAACCGGCGAGGCAAGCATCACACTCAACGATGTGTCGATTACCGGACTCGAGAACTACCAATCCCCGCTTCTGTTAAAAACGGGCGCAAACTTGACCCTTACCATTGCGGGAACCAACATTCTTACGGCGGGGAACTCCGCCGCGGGTATTCAGGCCCCTTTGGGAACAACGCTTATCATTAACGGAGCAGGCAGTTTGACGGCTGATGGCGGCGCTTCTTCCGCGGGTATTGGCGGAAGCAACAGCGGCAGTTCCGGTGGATTTGACGCCGCAACAGGCGGGAATATAACTATCAACGGAGGCACAATAACAGCCAACGGAGGCAGCAGCAGCGCGGGTATCGGCGGCAGCCGTTTAGGTTCAGGCGGAAATATAACTATCACCGGTGGAACGATAACAGCTAACGGAATCGGCGGAGGCGCTGGTATCGGCGGCGGCTATATGCCAACAGATATCCCTGCTAACACCGCTTATGGCGGTACTATTAAAATCACAGGAGGTACAATTACAGCCAACGGCGGCAATAATAGCGGCGCGGGTATCGGCAGCGGCGGCGGCCCAACAGGAGGTTCAGGCGGTGACATTGAAATCACCGGCGGTACGGTCACAGCCACCGGCGGCGGCACCGGCGCGGGTATCGGCGGCGGCACCGGCAGAGCGGGCGGTAACATTACCATTGCCAGCGGCATTGTCACAGCTACAAGCAACGGTACCGGCGCCGGTATTGGCGGCGGCTCTACCGGAGCGGGCGGTAACATTACCATCAGCGGCGGAATGGTCAAAGCCTCAAGCAACGGTAACGGCGCGGGTATCGGAGGTGGAATTGGTGCCACCAGCGGCGGTACACTGACTATGGACGGCAACGCGGTGGTGTACGCGTCGAGTTTGGTAAATAATGCTAACGGGCAAACAAACACAACCGGCATAAATAACGGCATACTGTTTAACGGCAATGACGGCACGGTTTACGGCGCTGTTGAGCTGCAAAGCAATTTAACGGTAACCGGCACTCAAACGCTGACCATCCTGCCCGGCGCGAGCTTGACGGCGGCGGCCGACGTGACGCTGACAAATGACGGCGTGATTTACAACGCCGGCGCGATAGACGTTGCGGTTGACGGCAGTGGGGAAGAAATAGTAATAACCACACCTGTGATCACAACAACAACAACACCCCTACCGGACGGCATACTTGACGAGGCGTACAGCGAAACCCTTAAAGCGACAGGCAACAATGTCACATGGAGCATTTCCGGCGGCGCATTGCCGGACGGTCTTGAGCTTAACGCCGCAACCGGTGTAATTTCGGGGACGCCCACGGCAGCGGGTAATTTTGATTTTGGCGTTACGGCGACAAATATTGCGGGCAGTGACGGGCTGGTGTTTTCCATTTACATAGTCGCGCCGCCGACCATTACAACAGCATCCCTGCCGAACGGCACACTTGGCGCCGCGTACAGCCAAACCCTTGCGGCGACAGGCGGCACGCCGATAACATGGAGCGTTGACAGCGGCAGTCTGCCGAACGGCTTGACTCTGGCGGCAAACGGCACAATTTCGGGGACGCCCACGGCAGCGGGTAATTTTAGTTTTGGCGTTGAGGCGACGAATGTTGCGGGCAGTGACACAAAGGCGCTTTCGATAGCAATCAACAGCGACAACAGTAACAACGGCGGCTCCCCGTCTTCCGGTAACGGCGGAACTTCCAGCGGCGGAACAGGCGGCGGCTGGTTCTCCGCGCCCGCTCCTGAGCCGGAGGCTTCGGAAGCGAACACGCCATCGGACTGGGCGAAAGAGGCCGTCGAGGAGGCGGCGAAGCTCGGGCTGATACCTGAACACCTTAACGGCAGCTGGCGCAGATGGCTTGACCGCTCGGAGTTCGCGGCGTTCGCCGTCCGGCTCTATGAGCTGCTTGACGGCAAAGCGATCACCGCGCGCGGCAGCTTTGACGACACAACGGACGTGAACGTGCTGAAGCTGGCGGGCCTTGACATAGTGAGCGGCGACGGAACGGGTAAATTCTACCCTGAAGGCAGCTTTTCGCGTGAAATGGCGCTGACGCTGATGTATAATATGCTGGTGCGGCTGGGGTACTATCTGCCGTCCGCAGAGCCGAGCTTCAGTGACGCGGAGAGCATTTCACCGTGGGCGCGGCAGGCGATCGGGGCGCTTCAGCGCGCGGGGATCATCCAAGGCGACGGCGGGAGGTTTGATCCAAAAGATATATTCAGCCGCGAGATGGGCGTCGTGACAGTAATGAACTTCCTGGAGTATCTGAAGTAACCGAATAAGATCAACAAAAGCGGCGGGGGTTACCCCGCCGCCGTCCGCAATTACACCGAGGTTTTTTCGCCCGGGCGGGGTTTGCTTTTTTTAACGCCATACGCCGGACATATCCGGCAATTTTTAGCTAAAACTACATATTGATTTTCCGCGCGGGATATGGTACTATATGTCGCAGCGGTATTTTTTTTGAAAGGTTGTGTTACTATGAAAAAAGCGGCGGTGATAATGGGCAGCGACAGCGATTTGCCCGTAGTGGAAAAAGCCGTTTCTCAGCTGAAAGAGCTTGGGATTCCTGTGGAAGCCCATGTCATGAGCGCTCACCGCACACCGGAGGAGAGCGCGGAGTTCGCGCGCTCGGCGCGCCGGAACGGGTTCGGCGTTATTCTGGCGGCGGCGGGCAAGGCCGCGCATCTGGCGGGAGTTTTGGCGGCGCACACGACGTTGCCGGTTATCGGCATACCCATCCGCAGCGGCGCGATGAACGGGCTGGACGCGTTGCTCAGCACGGCGCAAATGCCTGCGGGCGTACCGGTTGCGGCCGTGGGAATCGACGAGGCGCAGAACGCGGCGCTGCTCGCGGCGCGGATGCTGGCCATTGAGGACGCGGCGCTTGCGGAAAAGCTAGATGAGCGCAGAGAAGCCATGCGGCAGGCGGTTCTGAGGAAGGACGCGGATTTGCGGAAAAGATTGGGGGATGTATAAATGGCGGTTAAAATGGAGCAGATGTATGAGGGGAAGGCAAAGAAGGTTTTTGCGACGGACGACCCGGGGCTGTGTATCGTATCTTATAAGGACGACGCCACCGCCTTCGACGGGAAGAAAAAGGGGACAATAGCGGACAAGGGGGAAATAAATAACCGCGTGACCAATCATCTGATGAAGCTGCTGTCGGAGCAGGGGATACCCACGCATTTTGTGGAGGAGCTGAGCGCCCGCGAAACGCTGGTTAAGCGCGTAACCATCGTTCCGCTGGAGGTGATCGTGCGCAATATCGCGGCCGGTTCGCTGTCTAAGCGGCTGGGACTGCCTGAGGGGACCAAAATGGGCGCGACCGTTTTGGAGTTTTGCTATAAGGACGACGCGCTGGGCGACCCTATGGTCAACGAGTATCATATCGCCGCCATGGGCTGGGCCTCGGCTGAAGAGCTGGAAACTATCGCCGCGTATGCGTTTAAGATAAATGAGGCGCTGTCGCTGTACTTAAAGGAAGTAAATATCGAGCTGATTGATTTCAAGCTGGAGTTCGGCAGGCTTTCGGACGGGACGCTTGTTCTGGCGGATGAGATTTCACCGGATACATGCCGTTTCTGGGACTCGAAAACCCGCGAAAAGCTGGATAAAGACCGGTTCCGCCGGGATATGGACGATATTGAGGGCGCGTACCGCGAGATATTAAAAAGGCTTATCGGCCAATGATTTTGAATAATCGGGACAAGCTCCGCGAGGAATGCGGCGTGTTCGGGATTTTCACACACGGGAGCTGTGATGTCGTGCCGGAGGTCTATCACGCTTTGCACGCGCTTCAGCACAGAGGGCAGGAGAGCTGCGGCATGGCGCTGAGCGACGACGGCGTTATCACGGGCTTTAAGGACACGGGGCTGGTGGACGAGGTGTTCACTCCCGGGCGCGTGAAAAAGATCGGTCAGGGCCAAATGGCTATCGGCCATTGCCGTTACGGGACTTACGGCGGGCATACGCGGGAAAACGCGCAGCCGCTGGTTGTGCGGCATATCAAGGGCGGTATGGCGCTGTGCTTTAACGGCAACCTGACGAACACCGACGAGCTGCGCGAGGAGCTGGAGCTTTCGGGGGCGATTTTCCACTCCCAGTCGGACATAGAGGTCATCGCGTATGTTATCACGCGTGAACGGCTGACCGCGCCGTCGATTCAGGAGGCTGTGAGCCGCGCTATGGACCGGCTGCGCGGCGCGTACAGCCTGCTGATCATGTCGCCGCGCAAGCTGATCGCCGTGCGCGACCCGTTCGGGTTCCGCCCGCTTTCGCTGGGCCGGAGAGGGGACGAGTACCTTGCCGCCAGCGAAACCTGTGCGTTCGACATTCTCGGCGCCAGGTTTTTGAGGGAGATCCGGCCGGGGGAAATACTCACGATCTCGGATAAGGGGCTGGAGAGCAACACGTCGCACTGTCAGGAGGAAACGGCGCTGTGCGTGTTCGAGTTTATATATTTCGCGCGGCCTGACTCAGTGGTGGAGGGCTCCGGCGTACACACCGCGCGGAAGCGCGCCGGCGCGTTTCTGGCTTCGGCGAGGCCCGCGGAGGCGGACGTCGTTATCGGCGTGCCCGATTCGGGGCTGGACGCGGCGCTGGGGTTTGCCGAGAAAAGCGGCATACCTTACGGCGTCGGCTTCATAAAAAGCAAATACATCGCGCGCACCTTCATCAAGCCCACTCAGGCCGAACGGGAGAACGCGCTGCGCATAAAGCTGTCCGTTATTTCCGATACTGTGCGTGACAAGCGCGTTGTGCTGGTGGACGACAGCATCGTGCGCGGCACGACGTCGGCGCGGATCGTGCGTCTGCTGAGGGAGGCGGGCGCGCGGGAGGTCCATATGAGGCTCAGCTCGCCGCCGTTTTTGTACCCCTGCTACTTCGGCACCGATATTGACTCCGCCGAGCATCTGATTGCCAACAACCACAGCGTTGAGGACATCAGGGCGCTCATTGGCGCCGACAGCCTGGGTTATCTTCCGGCGGAGGCGCTCCACAAGCTGGCCGAAAATTCCGGCTGCGGCTTTTGCGACGCGTGCTTTACGGGGAGATACCCCGTCGCGCCGCCGGCCAACACTGAGTTTTCTAAATTTGACAGGAGGATCCACAATGGCTCAAAATGAAAGCTACCGCCGCGCGGGCGTCGATATAGAGGCGGGATACCGCGCGGTGGAACAGATAAAGCGTTTTGCCGGACGTACAGCTACGTTGGGCGCGCTGGGAGGCTTGGGCAGCTTCGGCGGCCTGTTTATGCCCGATTTGTCAGGTATGCGGGAGCCTGTGCTTGCCGCCGGCACCGACGGCGTCGGCACAAAGCTGAAGCTCGCGTTTTTGCTCGACAAGCATGACACGGTCGGTATTGACTGCGTGGCTATGTGCGTGAACGATATTATTTGCTGCGGCGCCAAGCCGCTGTTTTTCCTCGACTATCTGGCCGCCGGTAAAACCGTGCCGGAGCGCGCCGCCGCGATTGTATCCGGCGTGGCGGAGGGCTGTTTGCAGGCGGGATGCGCGCTTATCGGAGGCGAAACCGCCGAGATGCCCGGGTTCTATCCCGATAACGAATACGATCTGGCGGGCTTTGCCGTGGGAATCGTTGAGAAGTCCGGCATAATTGACGGCGGCGGGACGCGGCCGGGCGACGTTTTGATCGCTTTGCCGTCGTCGGGGCTGCACAGCAACGGGTTTTCGCTGGCGCGGTCGGTGCTTGACCTGTCCGACCGGGCATTGGCGGAGGAGCTGCTCACGCCGACGAAAATATATGTGAAGCCGATACTCGCGCTACTGGGTGCGGTGGATGTCGGCGGGATTTCCCATATTACCGGCGGCGGGTTTTATGAGAATCTGCCCCGTATGCTGAAGCCGGGGCTGACCGCGCGGGTGGAAAAGGCGGCGGTCCGCACGCCGGACATCTTCCTGCGGCTGCGGAGTGAGGGCGATATTCCCGACGGTGACATGTGGAACACCTTTAACATGGGGGTGGGCATGGCTGTCGCCGTGCCGTCGGCGCAGGTCTGCGCGGCGCTTGAGGTTCTGCGCGAGCAAGGCGAGGAGGCGTATGTCTGCGGGGAGGTCGTCAAAGGCGACGACGGGGTTTTGCTATGGTGAGAACCGCGGTGCTGGTCAGCGGCGGCGGCACAAACTTACAGGCCCTTATCGACGCGAAGGAGAGGGGAGAGATGCCCCATGTCGGCCTTTCGCTCGTCGTATCGGGTACGCCGGGCGCCTATGCGCTGGCGCGGGCGGCGCGGGCGGGGATACCGTCCGTCACGGCGGCGCGGCGCGGCTATCCGGATCAAGCCGCCTATGACAGAGCGCTGGTGGAAATTTTGCGGGCAAGGGACATAGAATGTGTCGTGTTGGCCGGGTTTCTTACGATTTTGGGCGAGGGATTTATTTCGGCGTACCGCGGCAGGATACTTAACATACATCCGAGCCTTATACCGGCCTTCTGCGGAAAAGGGATGTACGGCCTCAAGGTACATGAGGCCGCGCTCGCGCGCGGCGTGAAGCTGGCCGGCGCGACGGTGCATCTCGCCGATGAAACGCCCGACGGCGGCGAGATACTGGCGCAGAAAGCTGTGGAGGTGCTGGACGGCGATACGCCCGAAACGCTTCAGCGGCGCGTTATGGAACAGGCCGAGTGGGTGCTGCTGCCCCGTACGCTGGAGCAGCTATGTGAGAGGTGGTCGCAATGAAGCTGATGGTAATTGGTTCCGGCGGGCGTGAACACGCGCTTATACGCAAGCTCAGGGAGAATCCGGCGGTCACGCGGATTTACGCGCTGCCGGGTAACGGCGGCATGGCGCCTGACGCCGAATGTGTCCCGATTTCCGCCGAGGATTTGGACGGCGCCGCCGCGTTCGCGCTGCGGGAACGCGTTGATTTTGCCGTGGTCGCGCCGGACGGCCCGCTCTGTCTTGGGATGGTTGACAGGCTGGAGGAGTCGGGTATTCCGTCGTTCGGGCCGCGCAAAAACGCGGCTGTTATTGAGGGCAGCAAGCTGTTCGCCAAGGAGCTTATGCGCAAATACGGTATCCCGACGGCGGAATACCGTTCGTTTGACCGGCATGAAGAGGCGCTTGAGTATTTGCGCGGCGTTTCTTTTCCGCGGGTGGTAAAGGCGGACGGGCTTGCGCTGGGCAAGGGCGTGCGCGTCTGCCAGACGCGGGAAGAGGCCGAGCAGGCCGTCCGCGCCATGATGGAAGAGCGTATCTTCGGCGACAGCGGCAATACCGTTGTTGTGGAGGAATGTCTTGCGGGGCCGGAGGTCAGCGTGCTGTGCTTTACCGACGGCGAGACGTTAAAGCCTATGGTCAGCGCCATGGACCATAAGCGGGCGCTGGACGGCGATTTGGGCTTGAATACCGGCGGGATGGGCGTTGTCGCGCCCAATCCGTTCTATACGCCGGAGATTGCCGGAGAGTGTATGCGGACGATTTTTTTGCCCACGGTGCGCGCGATGAAAGCCGAGGGGCGAACCTTTAAGGGATGTCTGTACTTCGGCCTGATGCTGACCGCGGACGGGCCTAAGGTTATCGAATACAACTGCCGTTTCGGGGACCCCGAAGCGCAGGCGGTGCTGAAGCTGCTTGAAAGCGATTTACTGGACATAATGGTTGCCGTTCGGGAGGGGACGCTGGCGCGAACGCCGGTTGAGTTTTCGAGGGAACACGCCTGCTGCGTGATCGCAGCTTCCGGCGGGTATCCTGAAGCGTATGAAACGGGCTTCCCCGTAGCCGTACAAAATACCGGCGGCGCGTTCATCGACTATGCCGGAGTGAAGCGCGGCGGCGATGCTTTATATACCGCCGGAGGGCGTGTGCTGAGTGTGACGGCCACGGCTCCGACGCTGCCGGAGGCGGCCGGCGCGGCTTATCAGGCAATGGACGGCGTTCATTTTGAGGGTATGCGGTTCAGGCGCGACATCGGGAAACGCGCCATGGAGGAGAGAGTATGAGTGTCAGGCGGCTGTATGTGGAAAAGCGCGAGCCCTATCGTCAGGAGGCGGCCGCGCTTGCGCGGCAGCTGCGGGAGCTGCCGCGGATGGAGAGCCTTAAAGGGCTGCGAGTACTTAACCGTTACGACGTGGAGGGCTTGGGCGAAGCGGAATTTAAGGCGAGCGTTCCGGTGGTATTTTCGGAACCGCAGGTGGACCGCGTATACGATGAGCTGCCGGAGTGGGACGGCGCTGTGTTCGCGGTTGAGGCTCTGCCCGGGCAGTTTGACCAGCGCGCGGATTCCTGCGCCGAGTGTATCCAGCTGCTCTGCGGCGGCGAGCGTCCGGCGGTGAGCGCCGCTAAGGTTTATCTGCTGGAGGGCGCGTTATCTGAAGAACAGCTCAGCCGCGTTAAAGCCTATATCGTCAACCCGATAGAGACGCATGAAACGGGCTTGGCGCCCCGTGAAACTCTGGCCTCGCCGACGGAGCCGGCGCCCGATGTGGAGATATTGCGCGGGTTTACGGAGCTTGAGGGCGACGCGCTGGACGAATGGGTCAAAGCCCGCGGGTTTGCGATGGATACGGATGATATTTTGCTGTGCCGTCAATATTTCAGGGAGGAAAAACGACCTCCAACGCTGACGGAGCTGCGCATGATCGACGCGTATTGGTCCGACCACTGCCGCCACACGACCTTTCACACGGTTCTGGACGAGCTGGGGTTTGAACACCCTAAGGCGCGGGCGGCGTTTGAGCGTTATCTCTCGATACGGCGGGAAATGGGGCTTGACGGCTCGCGCGTCACGCTGATGGACATGGCGACAATCGGCGCGCGCAAGCTGAAACGGGACGGAAAGCTGGCCGATCTGGACGAATCTGAGGAGATCAACGCCTGTTCGGTTAAAATAGACGCGGTCGTGGACGGCAGGCCCGAGCCGTGGCTGCTGATGTTCAAGAACGAGACGCATAACCACCCCACCGAGATCGAGCCGTTCGGCGGCGCCGCAACCTGTGTCGGCGGCGCGATACGGGACCCGCTCTCAGGGCGCGGATATGTGTTCGGGGCGGTTCGCGTCACCGGCGCGGGCGACCCGACGTCGTCCGAAACACTGCCCGGCAAACTGCCCCAGCGCAAAATCTGCGTGATGGCGGCGGCGGGCTTCAGCAGCTACGGCAACCAGATCGGGCTGGCCACGGGGCTGGTTGACGAGATGTATCATCCCGGCTATGTAGCGAAGCGCTTGGAGATCGGCGCCGTGCTGGGGGCGGCTCCGGCAAGCCATGTGCGCCGCGAGCGCCCGGCGCCCGGGGACGTTGTGGTGCTGGTCGGCGGACGTACCGGCCGCGACGGCGTCGGGGGCGCCACCGGCTCCTCAAAGGCGCACAGCATAGAGAGCCTGGCCGTCTGCGGCGCGGAGGTGCAAAAAGGCAACGCTCCGGCGGAGCGCAAATTGCAGCGGCTGTTCCGCGATCCGAAGACGGCGCGGCTGATAAAACGCTGTAACGATTTCGGCGCGGGCGGCGTGTCGGTGGCGATAGGGGAGCTGGCGGACGGCCTGATAATTGATTTGGACGCCGTTCTTAAAAAATACGACGGGCTGGACGGCACCGAGCTGGCCCTCAGTGAGAGCCAGGAACGCATGGCGGTCGCGCTGGCATCTGAGGACGCGGCGCTGTTCATGGAAAAAGCCAAGGCTGAAAACCTAGAGGCCGCTGTCGTAGCGGAGGTGACGGAGCGGCCGCGGCTCGTCATGCGCTGGCGCGGGAAAACCGTCTGCGATATTTCGCGGGATTTCCTTAACACCAACGGTTCGGAAAAACGCGCGCGGGCGTTTGTCGGCGCGCCGCTGCCGGAGAAGCGTGAGGCGGCCGGCAATACGCTGCGCGAACGGCTTGCGGCTCATATGGCTGATTTGAACCTGTGCGGCAAACGGGGGCTTGTGGAGTGTTTTGACAGCACGATCGGCGCGGGCACGGTTCTCATGCCATACGGCGGGCGGTATCAGGATACACCGGCGCAGGCGCTGGTGATGAAGCTGCCCGTTAGCGGCGAAACTACGACATGCGCCGGAATGAGCTATGCCTGCGACCCGGCGCTGCTCGCCCGCGACCCGTATCTGGGCGCGTATACCGCCGTGCGCGAAAGCGTGAGGAAGCTGATCGCCGCCGGTTTTACGCGCTCTAAAATGTGGCTGACCTTTCAGGAATACTTTGAGCGTCTGCGCGGCGAGCCCGCGCGATGGGGCAAGCCTGCGGCGGCACTGCTGGGCGCGCTGGACGCGCAGCTGGACTTGGGCGTTGCCGCGATCGGCGGCAAGGACAGCATGTCCGGCAGCTTTGAAAATTTGGATGTTCCGCCGACGCTGTGCAGCTTCGCGGTGGGAGCGGCGGAGGTTGACGGCGTTATATCGCCGGAGCTTAAGAGGACCGGCTCACATCTTACGTGGGTTGAGGATATGGAAGCCGCGGAACGGCTTATCGCGGAAAAGCGCGTACTGTCCTGTTGGGCCGTGGGAGCCGGCGGCCTCGCGGAGGGGCTGTGCAAGATGGCGTTCGGCAACAGGATCGGCGTCCGCGTCACGGCGGATTTGGACCTGTTTGTAAGACGCGACGGTTTTATTATCGAAACGGAAACGGCGTGCATGGAGGGCGTTGCGCTCGGTGTTACCACCGGACATCCGGCATTTGAGGCGGAGGGGGAGAGCGTTGCGCTGGAAGAGATTTACGCCGCGTACTCGGCCCGGCTCGAAAGCGTATATCCCGTCGCGGACGGCGGCGATGCTTCGATACCGGCGCTCAAATCAAACGCCGCGCCCGCCGTACGGACGGGAGGGCGCGTAACCCGCCCGAAAGCACTGATTCCGGTTTTTCCCGGGACCAACTGCGAGTATGACACGGCGAGAGCGCTGAAAAAAGCCGGCGCGGAACCGGTCATTCTGGTCGTCAACAACCTGACGCCGTCCGCCGTCGGCGATAGTGTTATCCTGATGGAAAAAGAGATACGCGCCAGCCAGATGATCGTTCTGCCGGGGGGCTTTTCCGGCGGCGACGAGCCTGACGGCGCAGGGAAATTCATTGTCAGCTTTTTCCGCAACCCCCGCGTGCAGGAGGCGGTAAACGGGCTTCTGTATGTCAGGGACGGGCTGATGTTGGGCATCTGCAACGGTTTTCAGGCACTGGTCAAGCTGGGGCTTGTCCCGTTCGGCGAAATACGCGGCGCGGAAGCGCATACGCCCACGCTGACCCGCAACGGGATCGGGCGGCATCAGAGCCGATTGATTCAAACGCGCATCGTTTCGAGGCTGTCGCCATGGTTCAGCCTGTGCGAAACGGGAGAAATCCACACGGTCGCCGTTTCACACGGGGAGGGGCGGTTTGTGTGCGGGGAGGAGCTGCTGTGCGATATGGCGGAAAAGGGCCAGATCGTCGCGCAATATGTGGACTTGGACGGCAATCCGGCGTCACAAACGCCCCATAACCCGAACGGCTCCGTCTGGGCGATAGAGGGCGTCAGTTCGCCGGACGGGCGCGTTTTGGGTAAAATGGGACATTCCGAGCGCGCGGGTTACGGGCTGTATAAAAATGTGCCTGGACAGTTTGACCAAAAGCTGTTCGCGGGCG
This sequence comes from Oscillospiraceae bacterium, assembly GCA_009777255.1. Lineage (GTDB taxonomy): Bacteria > Bacillota > Clostridia > Oscillospirales > UBA929 > WRMG01. The sequence goes on from WRMG01000008.1 coordinate 13,806, forward strand.
GCACGCGGTATTTCAGCTGACCGCGTCGTGAAATTGCTTTGCGTTCATATCTTGCACAACAGTAACCTCGACCTTTTCGCCATAAAATTTCGCAAAAGGGTTTCTGACTATTTTTCCTGATTTAAGCGCCGTTTTCAACTCTCCAAAACCTTGCGGAGTATATTCAAAATCAGGCATTTCAAGTATTTCAGTTTTTTCCATAGAAATTACTCCTTTTCATAATATTCGGTTTCTGTTTTGGTCGGTTTTCTTGCGGAAATAATTCTGATAACCGTGTCACTCTCACGGTAACAATGGCAAACGATCAAAAAATTAGACAGCTGTGACATTCCTAACAACTATTACTATCAGTTTACATTACTATTATACATCACAACTTCGCAAATGTCAATCAAAACTCCCGCTATACTTGGAAGTAGCTGACTTTCTAGCTTCGCTGTTTTCTACCCCTTACAGCCTCGACAATTCTTAAAATCTTCCCCGCGTCCTTTTTGCCGTCTGTCTCTGCGCCGCTGCTGACGTCTATGCAGTAAGGGGCAAGCGTCCGCAGCGCTTCGGAGATATTCCCGAGTCCAAGCCCGCCGGCCAGAAAATACGGCGGCCCGGCATAGCCCTTTAACGCCGCCCAATTAAAGACCCTGCCGGCGCCGCCGCGCCCGGCTGACAGCGCGTCGAACAGATAATAGTCCGCGCCCTCACGGAGCGGCGGCAGCGTATCCCCGACGCCGGCGGCTTTAATGACGGGGCAGCCCGTTTTCTCTTTCAGCTCCGCGATATACGCTTCATCCTCGTCGCCGTGCAGCTGCACTATGTCTATAACGCCGCTTCCATAAAGCCCCGCGATGAAATCCAGCTCCTGATTGACAAACACGCCGGCCGCCTTTATTTTCGGATCAAGGCGGTCTTTCAGCTGTGCCGCCGTTAAAGCGTCGAGCCGGCGTCGGCTGGATGCGAACACGAACCCGATAAAATCCGGCAGCGCGCGGTTCACGGCGTCTATGTCCTCCGCGCGGCTCAGCCCGCATATTTTTATTTTGCTCATGTCCGGCCCCTCAACGCGTCCAGCGCCGCTCTCCTGTCGGGCGCTCTCATCAGCGCCTCTCCGATAAGAACGGCGTCAACGCCGCTTTGCCGCAGCAGCTCCACGTCATCGCGGCTGTTTATCCCGCTCTCGGACACGAAGATAATGTCCTTGGGCACAAGTTCGCGCAGCCGTATACTGTTTGACGTGTCAACCTCAAAGGTTTTAAGGTTGCGGTTGTTCACGCCTATTACGCGCGCGCCGGCGTTCAGCGCCATCTCAATCTCGCTCTCGTCGTGCGCCTCGACAAGGCAGGACAGCCCCAGCCCGTCGGCGACCTTGATATAGCGCGACAGCTCGGCGGGGGAGAGTATCGCGCAGATCAGCAGCACCGCATCGGCTTTAATAATTTTTGCCTCGTATATCATATACTCGTCTACGGTGAAGTCCTTCCTCAAGAGCGGGATCGAAACGCTTTGGGCTATATCGCCGAGATACCGGTCGTCGCCCTGAAACCAAAACGGCTCGGTCAGTACTGAGATCGCCGCCGCGCCCGCCGCCGCGTATTCCTCCGCGATTTGCGCATACGGAAAATCCTCCGCGATGACACCCTTGGACGGCGACGCTTTCTTTATCTCGCATATAAAGCTGATCTCCTTTACACGCAGAGCCTGTTCAAACGGGAAGTCCCGTCCGGCGTCCGTCTGCTCCGCCATGCCTATGAGCTTATTCATAGGCATGGCTTGCTTTTTTTCGTTTATCCGCTCTCTTGTGCGCGCGGCGATGGTATCCAGAATGTTCACTATTCGTTCGACCCCTTTATAAAATCCTCCAGCTTGCGCATGGCCTTGCCGCTGTCGATCAGCTCCTCGGCGACGCTTACGGTTTCGTGAATAGACTCATATTTTCCCGATATATACAGCGCGGCCGCGGAGTTCAACACGGCGGCGTCGCGCTTGGGGCCTTTCTCGCCGTTCAGAACCGAGCGCAGGATGGCGGCGTTTTCGGCCGGGGTGCCGCCGACAAGGTCCTCCTTTGCGCACCGTTTGAACCCGAACTGCTCCGGCGTGATCTCGTATGTGCGCAGCCAGCCGTTTTTTACCTCGCACAGCGTCGTGGGCGCGCTCATGGAGATCTCGTCAAGCCCGTCCTTACCATGGACCACAATCGCGTTTTTCACGTCGAGGTTCAGCAGCACCTTTGCCAGCGGCTCGACCAGCTCCCTGTCATAGACGCCCATAAGCTCCATATTCGCGCCCGCCGGATTGGTCAGCGGCCCGAGGATATTGAAAACCGTCCTGATTCCGAGTTCCTTTCTCACCGGCGCGACATACTTCATCGCTATATGATAGTTCTGCGCGAACAGGAAGCATATTCCGATGTTCTTGAGCAGCTCCGTGCTTTTCTCCGGCGCGATATGGATATTCACGCCCAGCGCCTCCAGCACATCGGCCGAGCCGCATTTGCTGGACGCGCCGCGGTTCCCGTGTTTCGCCACGGGTACGCCCGCCGCCGCCGTGATGATCGCCGCCGTCGTGGATATGTTGAACGAATGGGAGCCGTCGCCGCCCGTGCCGACGATTTCCAGCGCGTCTACATGGTGCAGCAGCCGAACGCAGTGCTTGCGCATACCCGACGCCGACGCCGTTATCTCCTCTATAGTTTCGCCCTTCAGGCTGAGCGCCGTCAGATACGCGCTCATCTGCACCGGCGACGCCTCGCCGGTCATTATCTCATTCATCACCGTTTCCGCCGTTTCATACGACAAATCCTGCTTCTTTGACAGGGAGATGATTGCCTCTCTGATCTTCATTATATTTTCCTCCATAATAATTATTTTTTGAGTTTAACCGAACAGTCCGGCTTGTATCCACATAGGTATTGATACGATCAGGGCGGCGGCGCACGCCGCGAAGTACAAAATCCCGTATATGCCGAGATGCCTGTTGGTAAACGTCCTGTCGCCGGCTATCGACCGGCTCATCATGGCCCACATGTTCTGGTAAGCCATAACAAACGAGTTGCCCGCCATGACAAACACGAACAGCCACACCAGCGGGCTGATATTATATGCCTCCTGTATAGACGGCAGTATCGGGACAAAGATAGCGATGGTGGGAATGAACAGCGCGACGTCGAAGAACCTCCACAGGAAGACGAAGGCCATTATGCCGAACATAAAGAGGAAGGGGTTGCCCGCGATAGGCGCAAGCGCCGGTACGACGACTCCGGCGAGCCACTGCGAAATGCCGGTTTCGTTAAAGATTGCGCTGAAGCTGAGGGCGATGGCTATAAAAACAATCAAATCCCAGTTTACGCCGGTGTTGAAATCCTTTGTTTCCAAAACCCCCGTCAGGAAGAACAGGAATACGGCGGCCAGACACACCGCGGCGTCGGACAGGCCGTGGAACCTGTTGGTGAGGAACATGATAAAAACAGTTATGAGAATAACGGCCGCGATAATTTCATTCCGGCTCAGCTTCTCGGCCGCTTGTTCCTTAATGGCGTCAATAGCGTCTTTTGACAGCGCTCCCTTGGGCTTCAGCACAAGCAGGCTGCCCGCCACCAGCAGTACCGTCGTGATTGCGATAGGCACAAAGAGCACGCCGAACCAGCTGCCGAACGTGACAAGCCCCTGAGTTTCCGGCACCGAGTTTATCATGCCGGAGATGATCGGCCCCCAAAGCACGCCGGACATCCAGCCCGACCCGGGAATAAGCGCCATGCCGAACGCGGTCAGCAGAATGAGCGAGTTGCCTTTGGAGCCTTTTTCAAGCTTGCACAGCTCGCAGCACTGTACGGCGATGGGGATCATAATAGCGATACGTACTGTGCTGGAGGGCGTGAGCAGACTGAGTATAATCCCGATCAGCACCCACGCGAATACGAGCGAAATATACGAGGGCTTGAACAGCTTTATTATCGCCAAGGCGATCCGTTTTCCCAGCCCTGTCTTTTGCAGCGTGAACCCGAAGAAAAGAGCGGGCACCAGCGTCCATATCGCCGACTGCGTAAAGCCTGAGAACACTACCGCCGGCCTTAGTCCCAAAGCCAGCGAGAAGAACGCCAGAAACAGCCCTCCGGCCGAATATGAAAGATTGAACGGCTTGAATATCCATATACTCAGAGTTATCAGTATGCCGCCAAGCATGATATGCGCGGCGCCGCTCAAATTTTCTGAAAACGGTTTTGCGAGCATTACGGCTGCCGCCGCCAGCGTTATAAGCCCGCTTCCGATATACGATGTCTTTTTCAATGCTGTAACCCCCTTAAATTTTCTTTTATTTCTTTTGCGAACCGGCGCACCGGCTCTATACAGCCGCGCCCGTGTTCAGCGATGATTTTTACTATGGCGCTGCCGATGATGACGCCGTCGGCAAATTGCGCCGTCGCGCGCGCCTGCTCCGGCGTGGAGATGCCGAACCCCACCGCGCACGGTATATCCGACACGCGCCTGACCCGCTCTATCATTGCTTCGGCGCTGCCGTCCAGCTTGCTCCTCACGCCGGTAACGCCCAGCGACGAAACGCAGTATAGAAACCCGCCGGATTTGTCCGCTATCTCCGTTATCCTCTGTTCGGAGGTCGGCGCGATCAGCGAAATAAGCTCGATTCCGTCCGCCTTGCAGGCTTCCAGCAGCTCGTCACGCTCCTCAAACGGCAGATCCGGTACAATAAGCCCGTCAACCCCGCAGGCGGCGCAGCGCTTTGTGAAGTCCGCAACGCCGTATGCAAATATCGGGTTGTAATAAGTCATGAACAGGAGCGCCGCTTTGATGTTCGCGCGGACTCGCAAAACAAGATCAAAGAGTTTATCGACGGTGCATCCGGCTTTCAGTGCCCGCTCGCTCGCCGCCTCTATGACCGGCCCCTCGGCTATCGGGTCGGAAAACGGAACGCCGATCTCGATAATATCCGCGCCCGCTTCACAGAGCGCGTATAACAGCTTCTCCGTCGTTTCCAGATCCGGGTCGCCGCCCGTTATAAACGGCATGAACGCCTTGCCCGCGGAAAACGCATCGCTTATTCTACTCATTAACCGGCACCCCCCTGTATTTGGCGATCGCCGCCACATCCTTGTCGCCGCGCCCCGACAGGGTCACGACGATGATTTTATCCTTTTCTAGCCCGGGCGCGCAGCGCATAGCGTACGCGACGGCGTGGGCGCTCTCAATAGCGGGGATTATTCCCTCCGCGCGGGTCAGGTACTCGAACGCCTCCACGGCCTCCGCGTCGTCTACCGTGACATATCTTGCGCGCCCGCAGTCAAACAGCGCGGCGTGTTCGGGGCCGACGCCGGGGTAATCAAGGCCCGCCGAGATCGAGTATACCGGCGCTATCTGCCCGAACTCGTCCTGCCTGAAATACGACTTCATGCCGTGCAGCACCCCGACCGAGCCTTTAGTCAGCGCGGCGGCGTTGTCCGGCGTGTCAATTCCTCTGCCCGCCGCTTCGCAGCCGACCAGCTCGACGCTTTCGTCGCCGATAAATTCATGGAACGAGCCGATGGCGTTGCTGCCGCCGCCCACACAGGCGATTACCGTGTCGGGCAGCCTGCCCTCAAGCGTTATGAGCTGCTCTTTTATTTCGCGTCCGATCACGGCCTGAAAATCGCGCACTATGGTGGGGAAGGGGTGCGGCCCCATGACGGAGCCGAGGCAGTAGTGAGTATCCTCCATGCGGCATGCCCACTCGCGCATTGTAGCGTTTACGGCGTCCTTCAATGTAGCCGTACCTGACACGACGCGGTTGACCTTTGCCCCCAGCAGCTTCATCCGGTACACATTCAGCGACTGTCGCTCCATGTCCTCGCCGCCCATAAAAACCTCGCACTCCATACCGAGCAGCGCGGCGGCCGTCGCCGTTGCGACACCGTGCTGGCCCGCGCCGGTTTCGGCGATAAGGCGGATTTTTCCCATTTTTTTTGCCAGCAGCGCCTGACCCAATACGTTGTTGATCTTGTGCGAGCCGGTGTGGTTTAGGTCCTCGCGCTTCAGGTATATCTTCGCGCCGCCCAGTGCCTCCGTCATCCTTTCGGCGAAGTACAGAAGCGACGGCCTTCCGGCGTAGTTGGCAAGCAGCCCGTCCAGTTCGCCCGCAAACCCGGGATCGTTTCGCCATCGTTCATACGAGCGCGCCAGCTCCTGCACGGCGCTCATCAGTGTTTCAGGGACATACTGCCCGCCATAGGGCCCGAACCGTCCGTTTGTCATACGCTCATCTCCTTAATATTTTGTCAGGGTTTTTTCAGCGGGCGGCAGATTGCCGCCCCTACACAGGCAATAAAAAATCCCCGACAAAGCCTAAACTTTGTCAGGGACGAATACATAAAATATCCGCGGTGCCACCCTGATTCACGATTGCTCGCGCTCTTCGCGGGGTACCAGCATACCCCCCGGCAACTAACGTATGCCGACACGTCACGGAATACTCGGTTACCCGAAAGGGTTCCCTTTGACCATGCCCTCAACGGCCCATTTGACGACCCGCTTTTCCTGCCCGGCTCTCAGCCGCCCGGACTCTCTGTATGGCGCGTAATTGCCTTTACCCCCGTCTCAACGGTTTATTGTAAACCAGTATACAACGGTAAAACGGGTTTGTCAAGTGTTTTTTTTAACCGGCCCGGGCGCTCCGCCGCCGCCATACCAAAATATTCTTGTATTCGGCAAAAATTTTTAGTATAATACCTTTGGTGGTGTTTATTTTGAACGTCAATTACATAGACATCGGCGAGGGGAGCGCCGTCCTCTTCCTGCACGGCTGGGGCGCGCCCGCCGGGCTGTATATGCCCGTACTCAAGCATTTATCAAAATCTTTCCGCGTACTCGCGCCCGATCTGCCCGGCTTCGGAGGCACCAACGAGCCGGACACTCCGTGGGGAACCGGTGAGTACGTAAAATTCGCGCAGGATTTTTTGGCTGAGCGCGGCGTTACCGAATGTACGCTGATCGGCCACTCCCACGGCGGGCGCATGATATTTAACTGGCTCTCCGCCGAAATTCAGCCCGTAGCGGTAAACAAAGCCGTCATATGCGCCGGCGCGGGCCTCAAGCCCAGGCGCGGGCTTAAATACTATCTCAAGGTCTATACTTATAAAGCCCTAAAGCGCCTGCCGTTGGGCAAGCTGAAAGAGAAGTACATAAAAAAGGCCGGCTCCGCCGATTACGCCGCCGCCTCTCCCATGATGCGCAGGGTTTTAACGCGCGTCGTCAACGAGGATTATACCGGAGTCCTGAGCCGCATAAAACAGCCGGTGCTGCTGGTGTGGGGCGATATGGACACCGCGACGCCCATAGCCCACGGCCAAACCTGCGAACGTCTTATGCCCGACGCCGGGCTGGTCACGCTGAAAGGCGGCACTCACTACGCGATACTGGAGCAGACGCCCTTATTCCTGCGAGTTTTGGAGGTGTTTTTGAACGGATGAGCTTTTTCATTCTGTCCGCCGCGTTTATGGTTTCGGCTTTAACAGCCTCGCTTGCCTGCGTCCATATGCTGCAGCTCTCGTCATATCAGACGCCGTCGTATTTGGCGTGGATAAAGCGCGGCGCGGGCGATTACTATACAAAACAGTGGCCTGCCGCCGGCATAGCCATGCTGGGGCTTTGGGAGAGCGAGTATTCAACCTATGCGGCCGCGGCTGTCTTTATCGTCATGGGGCTGCTCAATCTGCCGAAAAAGGCGAAAAAGCCGCTGAAATACACCCCGCGCGTAATACGGCTGCTTATTGTCCAGCTGTTGCTGATTGCGATGGCCGCCGCCGCCGCCTTGCCGCTGCGGGAAAATAACCGGCTCGCGCTGGTATGCCTCGCGGCGGCTTATATGCTCACGCCGTTTATAACGGTACTGTCGAATTTTATCACCGTGCCGCTGCAAAGGCTGATCAACCGCTCGTTCATTAACGACGCGAAGCGCATTTTACACTCGATGCCGGACCTGAAGATCATCGGCATAACAGGCAGCTATGGCAAAACGTCGATGAAATTTATACTCACGCGGCTTCTCTCCGTCAAATACGAGACGCTCCAAACGCCCGAGAGCTATAACACCCCGATGGGCGTCGTCCGCACGATCCGCGAACGGCTGAAGCCCACGCATGAATTTTTTGTATGCGAGATGGGCGCGCGGCATGTCGGCGACATACGGGAAATCTGTGAGATCGTGAATCCCCGTTACGGGATTCTAACGGCGATCGGCGAACAGCATTTGGACACGTTCAAAACTTTGGACAATATCATAAGCACAAAGTTTGAGCTTATAGACTCCATAACGGACACGGCTTTTCTAAATATCGACAGCGCACCCGTCAGGGAACACGCCCGCCCCGCAAACTGCGTGACCTACGCGCTGGACAGCGACGCGAACTACACGATCAGCGGTTTATCCGTCAGCAGTAAGGGCTCCTCCTTTTCGGTCCGCGCGCCGGACGGCGAGAGCGCGGAATTTTGCTCGCCGCTGCTGGGACGGCACTCCGTGCTTAACATACTGGGCGCTGTCGCCGCCGCGCACACCTTGGGAGTGCCGCTTGCGCGTCTGGCGGAGCCGGTGTCGCGGCTGCCGCAGGTAAAGCACCGGCTGGAGCTTATAAAGGGCGGGCGTTTCACGATAATCGACGACGCGTTCAACGCCAACCCCGCCGGCGTAAAGGCCGCGCTGGACACGCTGGGCATGTTCGAGGGGTTCAAAGCCGTCATAACCCCGGGTATGGTCGAGCTGGGGGAGATGCAGGACGAGCTGAACCGCGTCTATGGCACGCAGCTCGCCGGGGTATGCGACCATGTCATACTGGTAGGGAAGAGGCAGACTGAGCCGATAGCAAAGGGCTTGCGCGAGGCCGGATATTCGGCGTTTACCGTCACGGAGAAATTTGAGGACGCGATGAACCGCGCCGCCGAGCTGAACGCGGATATAGTCCTGCTGGCAAACGATTTGCCGGACAATTATTAGGAGGGTTACTATGAGTATAAACATAGCCGTATTTTTCGGCGGGCGCAGCGTTGAGCATGAGGTGTCGGTCATCTCCGCCTGTCAGGCCATGGCGGCGATGAAAAAATACAACCCCATACCCATTTATATCACAAAGGACGGCGGTATGTATACCGGCGAGGGCTTTGACAGGATAGAGAGCTATAAAGACATCCCCAAGCTGCTGAAAAGCGGGCACAGCGCCGCGTTTGTGCGCGCGGGCGGCGAAGTGCTGCTGACACGCCATCCGGCGAAAATGTTCGGCGGCGCGCCCGTGCCCGTACACGCGGCGCTGCCCGTCACGCACGGCACATACGGCGAGGACGGCACGATCGCGGGACTTTGCGAGAGCCTTGGCCTGCCATACGCGGGCTGTGATATTTTCGCGTCCGCCGTATGTATGGACAAGGCGGCGTCAAAGGCGCTGCTTAACGCCGCGGGACTGCCCGTGCTGCCGTGCGCGGTTTACTCATCCTCGTCGTATCACTCAGATAAAAACTCCGTTCTGCTTGACATTGAGAGCAAATTTGAGTATCCTGTAATAGTAAAGCCCGTCGGCCTCGGCTCGAGCGTCGGCATTACCAAAGCCGGTGATAAAGACGGCCTGTCTGAGGCGCTGGAGCTGGCGTTCGCTTTTGACTCGCGCGTTCTGGTTGAGAAATGTCTCACCGATATGAAAGAGATCAATTGTGCCGTACTCGGCGACGCGGACGGCGCGCGCGCGTCGGTCTGCGAATCGCCGTACGGCGGCGAGATACTCAGCTACGAGGATAAATACCTCTCCGGCAGTAAGGGGAGCGCGAAGGGCATGGGTTCCGGCGGCCGCGAGATACCCGCCGATATTCCCTTGGAAACCGCGAAGGCCGTCCAAGAGCTGGCCGTCAGGGCCTTTCAGGAGCTGGGCTGCGCGGGTGTCGTCAGGATAGACTTCATGCTGGCCGGAGGCGAAATCTATATAAACGAGCTTAACACGATCCCCGGGTCGCTCTCGTTTTATCTGTGGGAGGCGGCGGGGCTGGGGTTCGGGGAGCTTATCGACGAGCTGATAAAACTCGCGCTGGCGCGCAAACGCCGCCGCGAACAGCTGACGACGACGATAGACACCAACATACTGTCCGGCTTTTCCTCGCCAAAACTGGGGAAGGAGTCAAGCTAAAATGAAATGTTTTTTTTGCAACGGAACATTGGAAAATGATTTTACCACCCATGTAACCGAAATCGGCGACCGCGTAATCATTATCAGAAAAGTCCCGTGCTTAAAATGCAATCAGTGCAATGAGGTATCATATACCGGAGTTGTATGTGAACGGCTTGAAACTATTGTTAACACAGTACGGAATACGCTGACAGAGGTTGCCATATTGCATTATTCAGACGAGGCAGCATAGAAAATTTTATATCTACGAAAGGTTGTTAATAGATTATGCCGCTTGATTACACAAAGGTTTTAGCCAAAGAGTTCGCCTGCCGCCCCGAACACGCGGAAAACGTCGTTGAGCTTATCGACGGCGGCAACACAATCCCGTTCATAGCCCGCTACCGCAAGGAGCTGCACGGCGCCATGGACGACCAGAAGCTGCGCGCGCTGTCCGAGCGGCTGCAATATCTGCGCGCTTTGGACAAGCGCAAGCAGGAGGTCATAGACAGCATAACGGCTCAGGGTAAAATGACCGAAGAGCTGTACGCCGCCATCGACGCGGCGCAAATACTGGCGGTCGTCGAGGACCTGTACCGCCCGTATAAGCAGAAGCGCCGCACCCGCGCCACAATCGCAAGGGAGAACGGCTTGGAGCCGCTGGCGGATTGGTTGCTGGAACAGACGCCGGACGATCCGGCGCAAATGGCGGAGATGTTTTTGGGTGAGAATGTGCCCGACGTCGAGTCCGCGCTGAACGGCGCGTGCGACATTTTAGCCGAGAATTTTTCGGACGACGCGGCGCTCAGGGCGAAGCTCCGCCCCGTCATGTACCGCGAGGGCGTCATGGTGTCCAAAAAATCCGGCGAAAGCGACCCCCTATACGCGCAGTATTTCGACTATGAGGAGCCGGTAAACCGTATCGCGCGCCATAGAGTGCTGGCGCTGAACCGCGGCGAGAGCGAGGAGTGCCTTAAAATTTCAATAAGCGTTCCCGATGATAAAATACTGGGCATCATGCGCGATATGTACCTGACCGCGCCCTGCCCGTCCTCGCCGCACATCGAAAAAGCGATAGAGGACGGCTGGCGGCGGCTTCTGTTCCCGTCAATGGAGCGCGAGCTGAGAAACAGGCTCTCCGAGGGCGCGCAGGAGCAGGCGATAAAAATGTTCGCCATCAACCTAAAACAGCTGCTCATGCAGCCGCCCGTGCGCGGACGCGTCATTCTCGCCGTCGATCCCGCGTACCGCACCGGCTGCAAATGCGCGGTCATCGACGCGACGGGCCGCGCGCTGGACACGGCGGTTATATACCCCACGCCGCCGCAGTCGAAGGTCGCCGAGGCCGTAACCGTTGTCAAAGGGTTTATAAAAAAGTATAATATCACCGTTATCGCTATCGGCAACGGCACGGCGTCGAAAGAGACCGAAATATTCATCGCGGGGCTTATCAAGGAGACGCCCGGCGTATCCTACATGATGGTAAACGAGGCCGGCGCGTCGATCTATTCCGCGTCGAAGCTCGCGGCAGAGGAGTTCCCGCATTACGACGTGTCGCTGCGCTCGGCGGTGTCTATCGCCCGCAGATTGCAGGACCCGCTTGCCGAGCTGGTCAAGGTGGATCCGAAGTCCATCGGCGTCGGGCAGTACCAGCACGACATGCCGCCCGCACAGCTCTCCGGCTCGCTCGACGGCGTGGTGGAGGACTGCGTAAACACGGTCGGCGTGGACCTGAATGTCGCGTCGGCGCCGCTTCTCACGCGCGTGGCGGGCTTAGGCTCGTCGGTGGCGAAGAATATCGTCAGATACCGCGACGAAAACGGCGCGTTCTCCGACAGAAAACAGCTGCTGAAGGTCCCCAAGCTGGGCCCGAAGGCCTTTGAGCAGTGCGCGGGGTTCCTGCGCGTGCCGGACGGCAAAAACGTTTTGGACAACACCTCCGTACATCCCGAGTCGTATGAGGCGGCAAAAAAACTCTTGAACATATTCGACCTTGACCTCGCGGATGTAAAGCGGAACAGCTTGTCAGGCATAAACGAACTGATCGACGACTACGGCGCGGAAAGACTCTCAAAGCTCTGCGGCGTCGGCGTTCCGACCCTGCGCGACATCGCCTCGGCGCTGCAAAAGCCCGGCCGCGACCCGCGCGACGAGCTGCCGCAGCCCCAGCTGCGCACGGACATACTGGACATGAAGGACTTGACGCCGGGACTTACGCTGAAGGGCACGGTGCGCAATGTGATCGACTTCGGCGCGTTCGTGGACATCGGCGTACATCAGGACGGGCTGGTGCATGTCTCGCAAATGACCGAAAGATATATCAGGCACCCCTCCGAGGTTGTCGGCGTCGGCGACGTCATTGACGTAACGGTTCTTGAGGTTGATACGCAAAAGAAAAGAATTTCTCTAACAATGAAAAACATGTAGGGCGCGACGCCCCCGGCGCGCCGTTACGTCACCCCCCGACATCCCGTTAATTTCCCCTGCGGTCGCCGCCTGTAACCTCACCGCCCCCTCCGCCATAGTATGGCGGGAGGTGGTAAACGTGGAAATTCTGGAAACAAAACGCGAGTTTAATGTCAAATCCGAGGACATTGTCTTAGTAAACGCCAAAATCAGGCTCCCTAAAATAAACGGCCGCTCAAAGGCGGCGCGGCGCGTAAACGCGTATTACGAAGCCGTCGCAAAGCATTGGGAGAGGTACGCAGGCAAAGCCCTTGCAAAACACGCGAAAAAACAGCGCGCTTTCCTGACGAAACACGGGTTTCCGTTCAGAGCCTTTGACTTTGCCGTTGATTTTACCGTGACGCTGAACGATGACGATATACTGTCGCTGTACACCGACCGTTATGAGTACTGCGGCGGCGCGAACGGCGTGACCGTCAGGGAGGGGCACACCTGGAAAGACGGCTTCCCGCTCAGGCTGAAAGCCATGGAATCCCAAAAGCGCATTATAAAGCGTCAGATAATCGAGCTGATAAAGCAGCGCCAAACCGAAAATTTCTTCGAGCCGGTAAAACGCTTGGTGGGCAAGCATTACAGCCCCGAGCAGTGGTATCTCACCCCCAGCGGCGTGACCGTTTTTTATCAGGAGGTCACGGTCGCCCCGCATATTGCGGGCATTATGGAATTTGAGGTCAATATACCGCCAGCCGTTTCAGCAGTTTTACACAATCCGTGAAGCCCTGAAAGTATAAATATCTATTTTCCAAGTCGGCCATGTTACAGATCAACCCCTGAAAATCCTCTATGAGCCTTATCTCCTGACTGTTAAAATCGTCCTCCAGCGCGTCGAAAGCTAGCTCCATTTTTGTCTTGACGGCTGAATATATGCCGTCGGTGGCGGTGAGCGTTCGCAGCTTTTCGTCAAGCAACTCCGTGATAAACAAATCAAACGCTTTGGATTCCTCAAACATTTTTACCAACTCCTCTTGCGATAATAATAACACGAGCATATGCGCGTGTCAATGTTTTTTTAACGCGTTTTGTGTGATTGAGGTGATTTTTTGAATATCTCTGGACGGTTAAAGGATTTACGCGTCAAAGCGGGACAAACACAGGCATATGTGGCTGAAAGCATTGGCATATCGGCCAGAGGATACCAACAATACGAGTTGGCTGAAAGAAAACCAATCCCTGAAATTTTAGTCGCCCTTGCCGACCATTTCGACACTTCGACCGATTATATCTTAGGCAGAACAGATAATCCCTCGCCGCCGCAAAAATAGTAAAAGATATGGGCTTGATAAATTCCCATAATCGCGGTATAATAAGCCCATGAAAGGAGGCGGTATTATGCCGCAGATTATTCCAATTCGTGATCTGAAAAATGCGAGCGCGATTTCCCGAATGTGCCACGAATCCAACGAGCCGATCTATATTACCAAAAACGGGTACGGCGATATGGTCATAATGAGCATGAAGATATACGAAGAAAACTTGTTTATGCAAAGTGTGTATAACCGGCTGACCGAGTCCGAAGCCGACGTTGCCGTCGGACAGACAAAGAACGCTAAAGAGTCCCTGAAACACCTTCGGGAGAAGCACAATGTATAGAGTGGACGCTTCCGGCCGCGCGGAGAAAGACTTGGACAAAATCATAGAATATATAATTGTCAAGCTGTCCGCGCCCCAAGCAGCTTCAGACCTGCTTGATAAAATATATGCTTGTTATGATAGTTTGGAAAAGAATCCGTATATATATGAAGAATGCCGAGACCTCAGACTGAAAAGCGAGGGGTATCGCCGCGCGGTCATCAACAATTACATACTGGTTTACAAAATTTACGAGAACACAAAACAGGTTGTCGCACACGGTTTTTTCTATGGCGGGCAGAATTACACAACCTTAATTTAGAAGCAATTTTGCTAACCTCTTGACAAATGCGCATTAAGTGCGTATACTATACTAAAAGGTGAGGACATGAAACGGATTGATTTCATAAGGCTGCTGGAAAGAAATGGATGGTGGATGGAACGCGACAAAGGTCCTCATACTATATATACCAACGGAAAGGCTTTTGAGCCGATACCAAGACACAGAGAACTGAAAGAACCGTTGGTAAAGGCGATTATAAAGCGCAGGGGACTGAAATAGTTCCGCTGTCATAAACCCGTTAAGGAGTGTGCAAACCATGATAAAAGCCTATCCGATTATTCTAACCCCGGATACAGGCGGATACGCCGTTTATGTTCCGGATCTTGAAATCAATACACAAGGGGATAATTTAGCCGAAGCCCTTTATATGGCGCGCGACGCTATAGGCGCTTGGGGCATATGTGTGCAGGACGCGGGGCGTAAAATACCCGCCCCCTCAATAGCTGAACCGCATCATGAAGCAAATGAGCTCATTTCATGGGTCGATATTGATTTTGAGAAATATCGCAGGGCAAGCGACATGACTTCCGAGAGGACAAACATAACATTGCCGAGATACCTGAAAAGCCTTGCTAATGATGCGGGCTTGAATTTATCTCAAGAATTGCAAACTCGCTTAAAAGAAATTTTGCACATCGCTGAATAAAACATAAGGAGGCTGCTATGAACACTGAATTCCCGCGTAATTTCCTATTCGGCGCGGCGACCGCCGCAACTCAGGTGGAGGGCGGCGACAAAAACAACACATGGTACGCGTGGGCGCAGAAAGAGGGGCGCATCAAAGGCGGCGGCAGCCCGCTCAGGGGCACCGACCATTGGAACCGCTGGCGCGAGGACTTCGACCTGATGGCAAACATGGGGCTGACCACATACCGTCTGGGACTGGAGTGGAGCCGTATTGAGCCGCGCCCGGGCGTATTCGATGAGGGCGCGGTCGCGCGGTACCGCGAGATGCTGGAGTACCTGAACGCCCGCAATATAAAGCCGCTTGTCACGCTGTTCCATTTCAGCCTCCCGCGCTGGCTGAAGGGCGGCTTTGAACAGCCGGAGAGCATTTCGGTATTCGAGCGCTTTGTCCGCTATGCCGTTGACAGGCTCGGCGACCTTGTCGAGGACTGGATCACCATAAACGAGCCGAACGTATACGTGGTCAAGGGCTACTACTTCGGCGAATTTCCGCCCGGAAAGAAGAGCTTCCCGCTGGCTATGCTTGTCTATAAGCATTTGGCGCTCGCGCATATCCGCGCGTATAACGCCATACACGAGCTGTGTCCCGGCACCCGCGTCGGCGTGGCGCACCATCTGCGCGTTTTCAGCCCGTACAGCCCGTTCAATCCCGCCGACGCGGCGGCGGCCAAGCTGATGAAATACCTGTTTCAGGACGCGATAATCGAGTGCATGGCGACCGGCAATCTCGTTTCGCCCATCGGGCACAACGCGCCGTACGGCAAGGGCTGCTATCAGGATTTCTTCGGCGTGAACTACTACACGCGCTCCGCCGTCAAAGCAAAAGGCTTCGCCGATACGGTGTTTGAGGACGCGCCGGTCAACGACCTCGGCTGGGAGATATACCCAAAGGGACTGTATAAGCTCTGCAAAGAGGTCTATAAGAAGTACAGGACGCCGATATACATAACCGAAAACGGCATATGCGACGCCGCCGACAGCCGGAGATCGCGCTTCATAGTCGATCACCTGTACCAGGTCGCAAAGCTCCTAGACGACGGCGTCGACGTCAGGCGCTATTACCACTGGACGCTGACCGACAATTTCGAGTGGCTCGAGGGCGAAACGGCGCGCTTCGGCCTTGCCGAGGTTGATTTCGAAACGCAGAAGCGCACGCTGCGCCCCAGCGGCTGGCTGTACTCGCTTATATCAAAGACGCATAAATTACCGTAGGGGCGCGCATTGCGCGCCCGCCGCGGGTAATTCAGGGAGGAGAAAATGATGAAAAATACGAAAGAAATCATGCCAAAGCGTTATTCATGACCGGATAAGCATTTTATGGTTGTTGATAGGGATATAAGGGACACATAGAAAATTTATATTATCTGTAGTGGGGTAGCTTGTGAAAACATTGATAATAAATGGTTCGCCCAGAAAAAACGGCGATACAGCTTTCTTGATTTCAAAACTTAAAGAGTTTATAGAACACGAAACCATTGAAATATCGGCATATTATGATAATATTAATCCCTGCATAGATTGCAGAGCTTGTAAAGTGAAAAAAGGATGTGCAATAAACGATAAAATGAAATTGGTATATGATGGCGATTTTGATAATGTCGTTATCGCTTCGCCATTATATATGTCGAATTTGACATCACCACTTATCGGTATAGCCAGCAGGTTTCAAGCATTTTACTGTGCAAAGCGTTTTCTTAAAGATGAATTTATTTTGAGAGAGAAGAAAGCGGCTCTTATTCTTGTTGGCGGTGGTGATGGCGGACCAGAAAGAGCCATTGGATTATCACAATGGATTTTCAAAAAATTAAATGCAAGAGGATTTGAAAATCACATGGTTTTTTCATTAAAAACCGATGACATTCCTGCAATGAAGGATAAAGAAGCAATTAAAAGAGTTCAAGAAATTGCATTATATTTTAACACGGTTTAACTACAGTTAATAAGCATTTTCTATGTTATCGCGCCGCCCGCGCCGCTTGGCGCAAAATAAAATTACAGGAGGTACACATGCAAAAACTCTCACTAAAGAGCTTCGCCGAAGGCCGAAGCGATTACACCGAGATCCGCCAGCATGAAAACGCCATGACGCGCATCATCCTGCTAAACGGCGACATCACAACGAACACCCGCGCCGTCGAGGGCGGCGTCTCCTCGCGCGTCCGCAAGAACGGCGTCTGGGGACTGGCGGCGGGACCCGACATGACCAAAGAGGGCGTCGAGCGCGTCGTCAGAGCCGCCGCCGACAACGCCGCAAAGCTGGGAAGCGTCGCCGCGAGAGAACAGAAAGGCGTATGGCCAAGCAGACCCGGCACAGCCTCCCACGATTTCAGAACGAAAAAACCAAAGCTGCCGCCCAAAGAGGTTATAGACCTCATCAAAGAGGCGGATAACTACGTAAAGGAAAGATGCCCGAAGCTGCTAAGCCGCCGCGTGGTGTTCGCGGGCTTTGACCACGAGAAAAACCTCGTCACCTCCGACGGCTCGGAGTCGTACATTTTCCTGCCGCGCTCGCATATTTATGTGTTTCTGGTCGCCGAGCGCGACGACGGCCAGCCCGTCGATCTCTTTGAGATTGTCAACGGTGGCCGCGGCGAGTTCGAGGACTTCTTTACGGATTTGACGGAATTTAAGCGCGTCACCGACATAGGCTATGAAAAGCTGATGCACAAGCGCGAGGGCGTCATGCCCCGGGCCGGCGCCTGCGACTGCATACTCATGCCCGACTTGGCCGGTATACTGGCGCACGAGGCCATAGGCCACACGGTCGAGGCCGACATAGTAAAGCTCGGCTCCGTCGCCGGCGACAACCTGAATAAGACCGTCGCGTCCGAGCTTGTGACGATGATCGACTACGCCAACAATATAAACGGCGTGACCTGCGACGTGCCCGTATACATCGACGACGAGGGCGTTGCGGCCGAGGACGTCGTGATCATCGAAAAAGGCGTTCTGAAGGGCTTTATGCACAATAAAGAGACCGCCATGGAGCTGGGCGCGGACGTCACCGGCAACGCGCGCGGCTTCGCGTACGGCGACGAACCGCTGATCAGAATGCGCAACACCGCCATAGTCCCCGGGACAAGCAAGCTCGGCGATATGATAGCCAGCATCGACGACGGCTATATGTTCCAGAACACCGGCAACGGACAGGCCGACACCACCGGCGAGTTCATGTTCGGCGTGGCCGCAGGCTATGAGATCAAAAACGGCAAGCTCGGGCGCGCCCTGCTGGACTCCACCGTCTCCGGCGTCGCGTTCGATATGCTGAAAACCGTCACGATGGTATCCGACGACGACGTGTGGTGCTGCAGCGGCTTCTGCGGAAAAAAGCAGCCTATGTCCACCGGTATGGGCGGCCCCGCCGTCAAATGCCGCATAAACGTGGGCGGGGAGTAGGGCGATTAACAATTAACAGTTAACAGTTAACAATTAACAATTAAGGAGTTATTATATGAAGGATATAGCTGAAATTGCGATTAAGGCCATGCGTGAAGCGGGCGCGGACAAGGCTCAGGCCATCGTTTCCCGTGCCGAAAAAACGGAGCTTAATATTGAGTCGGGGAACCTCTCGCTTATGCGCACAACATTTTCAAATTCCGTCTCGCTCGTTGCGATCAAGGACAGTAAAAAAGGCGTTTCACAGCTCGGCACATGGGACGCGGACGCGGTGAAGGCCGCCGCCGGAGAGGCCGTCGGGATGGCCGAGGCTGGTCAGGCGGACGACGCCTATGACATCGCGCTCTTAGAGGAGGGCCCCAGTGATTTTCAGGCTGGGCCAGATGTCCCCGGGGATGCGTTCCTAACCCGTGTCGTCGAACTGCAAAAGAAGGTCGCCAAGGATTACCCCAAAATATTATTCACCTCATTCCTCGCGTTCAATAAAACCGAAAAACTGATAGCGAACACCAACGGCGTCGAGCTTAGCTCAACCGACGGGCGCTACAGCGTCGCGTTCGAGCTTTCCGCGAAAGACGGGGAGACGGTCACGTCCGCAAACTACCTGACCGGCGAATGCCGCGAGCTGCCGGACGACTTGACCGAACTGCTGGACTTCGGAAAATTTCTCGATCAGAGCATGTCCGAGCTGGGCGCGAAACCGGCGGGCGAAAAGTTTGTCGGCGAGGTTATCTTCCAGCCCGAGTGCCTCTTTGAACTGCTCCAAAGCTATGCCGGCTGCTTCCTAGAGGACGCCGCGCTGATAGGACAAACCAGTTTATTGAAGGATAAGCTCGGGCAAAAAGTGGCGTCGAATACTGTCAATCTTCGTGCCATTCCGCTGAATGATGATATATGCGGCACTTTTGTGTCGAATGACGGTTTCCGCGTAAAAAACATGGAGATCATCAAAAACGGCGTTCTGGAGAGCTTCATGCTGACCCAATACGGCGCCAATAAGACAAACCAAAAACGCGCCCTTTGCGCGCTGCCGTACTTTGAGATGGACGCCGGAAGCGTCACGCTTGACGAAATGATAGCGGGCACAAAAAAGGGTCTGCTGCTCGGCGGGCATATCTCCGGCGGCTCCCCGAGCGAAAACGGCGCGTTCAGCGGCGTCGCCAAGAACAGCTTCCTCATAGAGGACGGCAAGGTGACACGCCCCGTTCAGGAGACGATGATTTCGGGCAACGTACTGGAAATCTTCAATAACGTCGTGGCCCTATCCGAAGAGCGCCGCAACAACGGAATGTATGTCCTGCCGTGGCTGAAAGCCGGAGGCATAACGATCTCATAGTACGGTATTGCTTTATAAGCGCCGCGGTGCTATAATAGTTTCATTGGGGGTGTTTTCCACGAAAAGCAACGACTTCAAAACCACCATCGGCGGCTCGGCGCTGATCGAGGGCATAATGATGCGCGGGCCGACAAAATCCGCCATTGCCGTGCGTGGCAAGGACGGGCTTGTGATAAAAGAGGAGACCTTCACGCCGCTCAAGGACAAGTATCCCATACTCGGCTGGCCTGTTATAAGAGGGGTGGTCGGCTTCGGGGTGTCGATGAGCGCGGCTATGAAAGCGCTGACCTACAGCGCCGAAGTTTCCGGCATAGAGGAGAGCGAATCCAAATTCGACAAATGGCTTACGGAGAAATTCGGCGAAACCGCCGTTATGAAATTTATCACGGGCTTTGCGATGGTTCTCGGCGTCGCGCTTGCGGTGGCGCTGTTTATTGTGCTGCCCGCTTTCCTCGCGGGCCTATATGTCAATCACATCGGCGAACTGGGCGGCTGGCGCGCCGCCTTTGAGGGCGGCATCAGGCTGCTGCTTTTTTTCTTATATATTTTGCTGGTATCCCGAATGTCCGATATGAAGCGCGTTTTCGCGTATCACGGCGCCGAGCATAAAACCATCCACTGCTATGAGGCGGGCGACGAGCTGACGCTTGAAAACGTAAGAAAACACTCGCGTTTCCATCCCCGCTGCGGCACCAGCTTCCTGCTGATGGTCATGCTTATCGGCGTCGTCGCCTTTATATGGGTGTCAAACCCGAACCTTTTCGTGCGCGTCGGCCTCAAGTTGCTGATGCTGCCGCTGGTCGCCGGTTTAAGCTATGAGGTCAACCGCTGGCTAGGAAGAAGCGACGGCCTGCCCGCCCGTATCATACGCGCCCCGGGCCTGTGGATGCAAAAGCTGACGACGCGCGAGCCTGACGACGGCATGATCGAGATAGGCATAGAGGCTTTTACCCGTGTCGTCCCTGCCGAGGACGGCGCCGATAAATGGTAAGCTATGCAGACATATCACGAGCTTTATATGGACACGCGGGCGCGCCTCCTTCCGGTTGACGGACGGACCGCGCCGATGGAAGCGCGCTATATGGTGATGTACGCCGCGGGCAAAACGCATGAGGAGCTGGTGCGCGACTACAGCATGTACGCCGGCGACAATGTCCGCGCCGAGGTGGAGAGTATGCTTAACCGCCGCCTTGGCGGCGAACCGCCCGCATATATAACGGGCGCTTGGGAGTTTTACGGCCTGCCGCTGATTATAACGCGCGACGTGCTGATACCCCGCATGGATACCGAGGTTTTGGCAAAAGCGGCCATCGGGCGGCTGGACGGCCGCGGCGCCGTCAGGGTTTTGGATCTCTGCGCGGGCAGCGGATGCGTCGGTCTTGCGGTCGCTCACTGCGTGCCGGAGGCCAAGGTGACGCTCGCCGATAACAGCGAGAGCGCGCTGAAGGTCGCCAAGCAGAACGCGCGCGCGCTGGGACTCACCGTCAGCTGCATATACGCGGACGCGCTCAAGCCGCCCTCGCCGCGGCTGGGAAGCTTTGACATGATCGTGTGCAACCCTCCCTATATCCCCAGCGGCGATATAGAGCGTTTAGACGCCTCCGTCAAAGACTACGAACCAATCGCGGCGCTGGACGGCGGCGCTGACGGACTGGATTTTTACAGGGCGGTCGCCAAATATTGGAGCATACTCTTAAAAAACGGCGCCCCGCTGCTGTTCGAGCTGGGCATAGGGCAGCTTGAAGCCGTAAAGCGCGTGTGTTTAAGGGAGAGCCTGGCGGCGTTCGAAACGCTTCCCGACACCGCCGGAATCGACAGGGTTCTCGTCACCCGCCGTGTGGAGATATAGTTTAAGGGGAAGGGTATTGACCGTGAATGAATCTGTTTTACAGCAATCCGCGATGAAATGTCTGATTGAACGGTTCGGTAATGTTGATGCCGAAAAATTTATATCGCTGATAATTAAAGAACCGTTCGATTACACAAAATGGCAGGAAACCCTATATGATGATATGACTGTCGAGGAATTGTCAAAAACCGCCATGGATTTCAGAAAATCAAAAATCAGCGGCTGATTATCCAACAGTCACCCTGCAAAACGGAGAGGTATCATGATAAACCTCAGAAAAATCACACATCAAAATTTATGCGCCTGCATTTACGACATTAAAACCACTGAAGAACAAAAGGCTTTTGTAGACAGCAACGTGGAAAGCCTTGCGGAAGCCTACGCAAGCGTTACAAACGGCGGTTTTGCAACGCCGTATGCCGTTTATGACGACGATGTAATGGTCGGCTTTGTTATGTATACATACGGGTACAAACCCGGCGTCGGCGATTTTAAGTTATCCTCGCCCTATGTCTATCCCTGCTATTACATATGGCGGATACTCATTGACAGAAACCACCAGCGAAAAGGCTATGGCAAACAGGCTATAGAAAAAATCATTGCTGAGATAAAAACCATGCCGCACGGCAGCGCGGACCGCGTTTACACCTCATGGGATCCAAATAATACCGCCTCAAAATCGCTGTTTGAGTCATTTGGCTTTGCGGAAACCGGCGACATAGACGGCGGCGAAGTTGTAGTCAGGCTGGACATCGCTTAATACAGCAGCAAATATCGAAAATAAAATCTATAACTATACAAAGGAGAACAACCCGCCATGGACAAAAAACGCGCGCTGGAAACAGCGCTGGACCAGATCGAAAAGGCATACGGCAAAGGCTCCGTCATGCGGCTCGGCTCACAGGCCGAAATGCAGGTCAGCGCCATCCCCAGCGGCTCCATTTCCCTTGACATCGCGCTCGGCGTGGGCGGCTTCCCGCGCGGGCGCATCGTCGAGATATACGGTCCCGAATCCAGCGGCAAGACCACGCTGGCGCTGCATATCATCGCCGAGGCTCAGAAAGCGGGCGGCGAAGCCGCGTTCATCGACGCCGAACACGCGCTCGACCCCGTTTACGCACAGGCTTTGGGCGTTGACATCGACAGCCTGCTTGTCGCCCAGCCGGACACGGGCGAACAGGCGCTGGAAATCGCCGAGGCGCTCGTCCGCAGCAACGCCATAGAAATTCTGGTTATCGACTCCGTGGCGGCCCTGGTGCCGCGCGCCGAGATAGAGGGCGAGATGGGCGACGCGTTCGTCGGCCTCCACGCGAGGCTGATGTCACAGGCGCTGCGCAAGCTCGCCGGCGTAATCTCCAAGTCAAACGCCGTCGTCGTGTTCATAAACCAGCTGCGCGAAAAGGTCGGCGTTACATACGGAAGCCCCGAGGTGACGACCGGCGGCCGCGCCCTGAAATTCTACGCCTCGATCCGCTGCGACGTCCGGCGTATCGAAACCATAAAGGTCGGCTCCGAGGCTATCGGCAACCGCACAAAGGTCCGCATGGTCAAAAATAAAATGGCGCCGCCGTTCCGCGAAGCCGAGTTCGACATCATGTACGGCGAGGGCATATCCTACTGGGGCGAGCTTATCGACCTCGGCGTCATCCTCGGCCATGTGCAAAAAAGCGGCGCGTGGTTCTCGATAGACGATATACGGCTCGGGCAGGGGCGCGACAACTCCAAGCAGTACCTTAAAGACAACCCCGAACTCGCGGCGAAGCTCGACGCGAAGATCCGCGCCGACTCCGACAAGCTCAAGTCCGGCATGAGATCAAAAAAATCCGCGGCGGTCAAATCCGCGGCGAAGCCCATAGCCGTAACCGTTGATGATGAAGACGAATAGAACAAACTCCAAATCCGCGCGCGGCACCGCTTCCGGACTTCTCGCGGCAAGGCAGTATTCCGCCGCGGGTCTTACCCGCAAGCTGCTGGAGCGCGGCTACGACGACGCCGAGGTCGGTGCCGTCGTCGATGAGTTTACGGAGCTGGGGTATCTCGACGACCTTGAATTTGCGCGTTCCATAATAAGGCACTATAAAGACAAGGGCCTTCACCGCGTCAGATACGAGCTGTACAAGCGCGGCATCGGCCGCGAAACCGGCGCCGAGGCGCTTGAAATTTTGGAAGAAGACGGTGATCTCTTTTGAAAGTCGCCCTGATTTCGCTCGGCTGCTCTAAAAACCTTATCAACAGCGAACAGATGCTGTGGCGTCTGCGCGAAGCCGGTCACGAGCCGGTGGATGATCCGGCGCTCGCCGACGCGGCGGTAGTCAACACCTGCGGCTTTTTAGAGAGCGCCTGCGCAGAGGCGATTGAGCAGATAATCGAGCTGACCGAACCTAAAATTATTATCGTCGCCGGCTGTATGGCCGAGCGCTATAAATCCGCCGTAATGAGAGAGCTGCCCGAGGCGGACGGCGTTCTGGGCTGCGGCAGCTTCGATGAGATAGTTTCCGTCCTTGAGGAGGCCGCCGATGGCAAAAAGCCCGAGCGCTTCGGCGACATTAACACCCCCGTATCCGAAACCCCGCGTATACTGGGAACGCCGCAGTACACCGCCTACCTGAAGGTCGCCGAGGGCTGCGACAACAACTGCGCCTACTGCGCGATCCCGGGACTGAGAGGCAAATTCCGCAGCCGCGGCATGGAGAACATCATAAAAGAGGCCGAAGCGCTCGCCGCCGGCGGCGTTAAGGAGCTGACGCTCGTGGCGCAGGACACCACCCGCTACGGGCTGGACTACTACGGCAGACGCGCCCTGCCGGAGCTTATAGACAAGCTGTGCGAAATCCCCGGCATCCGCTGGCTCAGGCTGCATTACCTTTATCCAGCCGACGTGACGCCGGAGCTTATCGGCACAATAGCGCGGCAGCCTAAATGCGTCCCGTATTTCGACATCCCCGTACAGCACTGCAATGATAAACTGTTAGAGAGCATGGGCCGCCGCGGAAGCAAAGCCGAGCTTATCCGCATGGTCGAAAATATCCGCGAAAAAATCCCCGGCGCCGTCCTGCGAACCTCCCTTATCGTGGGGCTGCCCGGCGAGACGGACGAAGACTTTGAAGAGCTCTGCGAATTTCTGCGTCTGACCGGATGGGAGCGCGCCGGAGTGTTCGAGTATTCCCCCGAGGAGGGCACGCGGGCGGCCGAGATGCCCGGTCAGGTGGAGGCCGGCGTTAAAGCCCGCCGCCGCGAAATCATAGAGGACATCCGCCGCGAGATAATCGACGCCTTCAACGAAACCCTTATCGGCAAAGCCCTTGAGGTCCTGTGCGAGGGCTACGACCACGGCGCGGGCTGTTACTTCGGGCGCGCATACTGCGACGCGCCGGAGGTTGACGGCAAAGTGTTCTTTACATCAAAAAATATAATCAACGCCGGCGACTTTGTAACCGTAATACCCACCGAAACCGTTGACGGCGATCTATTCGGAGGTTTGACATGAACTTACCCAATTCCGTTACGCTACTCCGTATAGCGCTGGTGCCCGTATTCATCGCCGCTATGCTCTCGGACTGGAATCCCTACATCCCGTTTTTAATATTCGCGCTGGCCAGCCTTACCGACGGTCTGGACGGCTACATAGCGCGCAAAACCGGACAGGTTACCACCTTCGGCAAGTTTATCGACCCGCTGGCCGATAAGCTCCTCGTTTCGGCCGCGCTCATTATGCTGCTCGAACGCGGCGACGTCTGGGGCTGGGCGGTAGTGGTCATACTGGCCCGCGACTTCGTCGTCACCTCGCTCAGGCTCGTCGCCGTGGACGCCGGCGTCGTGCTGGCGGCAATGCTCTCCGGCAAAATAAAAATGATCGTGCAGGTCGCCGCCATACTGCTTATGCTGACAAGCTGGGCGCAGGGCAGACCGTCCGTATTCTGCACCGCCCAGATCGTTATGGTCGCCGTCACCGCGTGGTCGGGCGTCGATTATGTCTGGAGAAGCAGACAGCTGTTCAAGTCAAAAGCGGCGTGACCCGCATATAATAAGGTACGCCGTTTACGGATAAATCAAAAGTGACATGATAAGGTACTATGAATATGAAAAAAAACGATATAATCAAAGCCATACTGGACCGCGACCCCGCCGCCCGCACGGCGCTGGAGGTGCGGCTCCTGTACCCGGGCTACAAGGCCGTCAGGAACCACCGCCTCGCGCACTGGCTGTACAATAAAAAGCTGCTGTTTCTGGCGCGCTGGGTGGCCGACATATCGCGCTTTTTCACGTTGATCGAGATACACCCCGGCGCGAAGATCGGCAAAGGGCTGTTCATCGACCACGGCTGCGGCCTGGTAATCGGCGAAACCGCCGAAATCGGCGACAACGTGACGATATATCAGGGCGTCACGCTCGGCGGCACCGGCAAGGAGCACGGCAAGCGCCACCCGACAATAGGCGACAACGCCGTCATCGGCGCGGGCGCGCGCGTACTCGGGCCGTTCCGCGTGGGCAAAGGCGCCAAGATCGCCGCCGGCGCCGTCGTTCTGGACGAGGTGCCGGACGACGCCACGGCCGTCGGCGTCCCCGCGAGGGTGGTGCGCGTGGCGGGCAGGAAGGTCGCGCTGGACCATGTGCATATCCCCGATCCCGTCGCGCAGGAGCTGTGCAAAATGAGGGTACATATCGAGCGTCTGGAAAAACGCGTACGCGAGCTGGAGGGCGGACATGAAAATATATAACACATTAACCGGTAAAAAAGAGGAGTTTCAGCCGCTGAAAGAGGGACAAGCCTCCGTCTACAGCTGCGGCCCGACCGTCTACGCCTACGCGCACATCGGCAACATGCGCACGTATCTGTTCATGGACTGGCTGCGGCGCGCGCTGAAAGCCGGCGGCTATACCCTGAAGCATGTGATGAACGTCACCGACGTCGGGCATCTGGTGTCCGACGCCGACGAGGGCGAGGACAAAATGGCGGAAACGGCGCGCCGTGCCCGCCTGTCGCCCTACGAGATCGCCGCGCGTTACACCGACGCGTTTTTAGCGGATTTAGACGCGCTGAACATAGAGCGCCCCGAGATTATACCCAAGGCCACCGACCACATCCCCGAGATGCTTGAAATAGTCGAGGGACTGTGCGGCAAGGGCTACGGCTATGAAATATCCGACGGCATATACTTCGACATCGGCAAATTCCCGGGCTACGGCAAGCTGTCCCGCATAGATTTGGACGAGCTGAAGGCCGGCGCGCGCGTCGAACTGAACGAGGAAAAGCGTCATCCGGCCGACTTCGCGCTGTGGAAAAAAGCGCCGCCGGAGCATATCATGCAGTGGCCGTCGCAATGGGGGATGGGCTACCCGGGCTGGCATATCGAGTGTTCGGCAATGGCGCGGAAATATCTGGGCGACGTCTTCGACATCCACACGGGCGGCGTCGATCACATCCCCATACACCACGAAAACGAGATCGCCCAATCCGAGGCGTTTACCGGCAAGCTGCCCGCGCGGTACTGGATGCACGCCGAGTTCATGCTCGTTGACGGCGGCAAGATGTCAAAAAGCCTGAAAAACACCTACACACTGAGCGATCTGCGTGAACGGGGCTGCGCCCCCGCGCATTTCCGCTACTTCTGCGCAAACGCCCACTACCGCAGCAAATGCAACTTCACATGGAAGGGCATGGACGACGCAAGAACCTCATATAACCGGCTTGTGTCGGCGCTCAACGCGCACAGGGAGGGCGCGTCCGGCGCCTGCGCGTTCGCCGACGACGCGAAAAAGCGTTTTACGGAAGCCGTCGCCGACGACCTGAATATCCCAAAAGGTCTGGGCGTCGTCTGGGAAATCGCGCGCTATCCCGAAAAACACAGAGCGCTCTACGAGCTGATGCTGGAGTGCGACGCCGTGCTGGGCTTTGACCTCGGCGCCGCGCCGCCGGAGGCCGCGCCCCTGCCGCCGGAGGCACAGTCGCTGATAGACGCCCGCCAGGCCGCCAGAGCCGCGAAAAACTGGGCGGAGTCCGACAGACTGCGCGGCGAGCTGAAAGCGATGGGGATACTTTTGGAAGACTCGTCGCAGGGCGTGAAAATTAAACGCTTATGAAGGTTTTAGCTATAGACGGCAACAGCCTCTTAAACCGCGCGTATTACGGCGTCATGCCGCTGAACGCGCCGGACGGTACGCCCACAAACGCCGTATACGGGTTTATAAATATCCTCAACAAGCTGAAATCCGAACAGGCCCCCGACATCGTGTACGTCGCGCAGGATTTGAGAGCGCCGACCTTCCGGCACAAAATGTACGGCGAATACAAGGCCAACCGCTCCGGTATGCCCGACGGGCTGGCGGCCCAGCTGCCGCTTTATAACGAGTACCTCGACCTATGCGGTATCGTCAGATACGCGCTGGAGGGCTATGAGGCCGACGACCTGCTGGGCGCGCTCGG
>WRMG01000009.1 GCA_009777255.1 Oscillospiraceae bacterium
ATCCATGTTCTCCGGCGTTTCCGGCTTACGCAACCACCAGATAAAAATGGACGTAATCGGTAACAATATAGCCAACGTAAACACCCAGGGCTTCAAAGCAAGCCGCACCACTTTCAAGGAAATGTACAACCAGACGCTAAGCGCCCCGTCGCGCCCCTCCGAAGCATTGGGCGGCACAAACGCAATGCAGATCGGTCTTGGCGTGTCCACAGGCTCCATCGACATGGTCTTCGGGACCGGCAGCACGCAGACTACCGACCGTATGCTTGACTTAGCGATTGAGGGCGACGGCTTCCTCGCCGTAAATCAAGGCGAGATTACATACTACACCCGCTCGGGCAACCTCTACCGCGACGCTAACGGACTGTTGATAACGTCGGGAGGCATGTATCTACAGGGAGTTATGTTCGATTTAACAGCTCAGATCCCTGATGGTGCTGACTACGATATTGAGGAAACTACCACATTCCCCGAGGACAATATATTCGGGGGGGACGTGCCTTTCACTTACGTGGAACTTGATGATTATTTAGCAGACGCTCTGGGTGAGGAAGACCCCGGAGCACGCGCCGAATGGTTCGCGACAGAGGGTAATGTCGGTATGATATTTATTCCCGACTCCTTTTCTAATATTTCTATAGGCAAGAACGGTATGATAAGCGGCATCAACGCATACGGCGACCTCATGGTTATCGGCGCCATCCCCCTGATCACCTTCGTCAATCCCGAGGGCCTTGACAGAGTCGGCGACAACCTGTACCTTCCGTCCAGCAACTCCGGTATCCCCGTCTGGCATGGCGCCGGCGAAGGCACCGGCGCGGGCACCATAAAAGCCGGCGCGCTGGAAATGTCGAACGTAGACCTCTCCCGCGAGTTTACCGAAATGATTATCACCCAGCGCGGATTTCAGGCAAACTCCCGTATCATAACCGTTTCCGACACGCTTCTCGAAGAGCTTATCAATCTGAAACGGTAATCCGCAGGGGACGGCTTCCCATCCCTCTAACCCCTAACCCCTGTCCAACAACCGCGGAAATTCATAGTTTCCGCGGTTTTGTATCGTCCCCGCCGGATATTTTTCTCACCATTTTTCATCAAAATTATTTTTTTGCCGCGCTTTTGAAAAAAAGTGTTGGCAAAACGGGTACCGTTTATGTTATAATAGCCTAGGGCGCTGTTTATCACTAAGGAGGGGGGATATTAAAAGTGGTTTGTTTGTCAAGACTGAACGGCAAAACTTTTTTTGTCAATCCCGATCTTATCGAGTTTGTCGAGGAGACGCCCGACACCGTCATCACCACGACGACCGGCAAAAGAATGGTCGTCGAGGAGTCGGCTTTGGATGTTCTCGAAAAAATAGTGGAGCATAAGCAGCGGATTTTTCTGGGGCTTCCCAAAAGGATACAGGACGACGGCATAACGTCGTTAAAAGGCTAAGGAGGTGGTTTATCCTTGGACATCTTTACTCTGCTGGGAATGATACTGGCTTTTGCCTGTTGCGTATACGGCGTTATCTCCGGCGGCGGCCAATTAGGATGGGTTGTTGACATTCCCTCCATGGTTGTCACCGTCGGCGGCACTACCTGCGTTATGCTCGTGGGCTTCAAACTTTCCGATTTATCGCAGCTGGGTAAGCTGTACGGCAAGGCGATGAAGAACAGCCACTATGACGTTGTCGCCGGCATAAAGACTATAATCGACCTCGCCAACGTAGCGCGTAAAGAGGGACTGCTGGCGCTTGAGGAGATCGTTAAGAGCGTGGACGAGCCTTTCCTGCAAAAGGGCGTTCTGCTGATCGTTGACGGCACCGACGCCGAGCTGGTCAAGGGTATAATGGAGGCTGAGATCGGCTCGCTGGAGGGCCGCCACTCCTCAAATATAGGCATACTGGAAACGATGGCGTCATTCGCGCCCGCGTTCGGTATGATAGGAACGCTGATCGGGCTTGTCAACATGCTGAAAAGCCTCGACGACCCGTCCGCGCTCGGCCCGGGCATGGCCGTCGCGTTGATAACCACGCTGTACGGCTCGCTGATAGCGAACATCGTCTGTAACCCCGTGGCAAGCAAGCTGAAAGCACATTCCGCCGAGGAGATCATGTTCAAGGAGATTATGCTGGAGGGGATGCTGTCCATACAGGCAGGAGAAAACCCCCGTATAATAGAGGAAAAGCTGTTCTCGTTCCTGCCCCGCAAAATAAAGGAGCAATCCCTTGCCGCCGCCGCGACCTCCAACATCGCCGAAAGGGAGTGATAACCTATGGCGCGCGAAAAAAAGCCTAAGGAAGCGCCGAAAGGCTGTCCCGAGTGGCTTGCCACTTACGGCGATATGGTAACGCTTGTTCTCACCTTCTTTGTCCTGCTGTTCGCGTTTTCTTCCATAGACGCGGAAAAGTGGAAAACCGTCGTCAGCTCACTTACCGGCAACCCCTCCCTGTTTGACGGCTTGGACTATTCGCCGAACCCCGTCGCCGATCAGCCCTTTGCGCCCGGCGCCGAGATAACCGAGGTTGTGCTTGAATATCTGATGACCAACGCGGATACGTGGGAAGAGCTTGAACAGATGCTGCGCGAGCTTATCAGCTCGGCAAACGCCGAGGGAACCAGTCTGGCGCAGATGGAGAGCAACGCCACGCAGATAAAGATAAATCTAAGCGGTGACGTGCTTTTCGACTCCGGCTCCGATGTTCTTAAGGCCGAAAATCTTAGCATATTAGAGGATATTATCGAGGAAATCAGGCCGTATCTGCCGATTATCGGCTTTATCGTGATAGAGGGGCACACCGACAACGTCCCCATCAACACAGCAAGATTCCCCAGTAACTGGGAGCTTAGTCAGGGGCGTTCCGCCGCGGTGTGGCGGTTCCTGCGAAACGGCGTTTTGGCCGGCGACCCCGACTTCCCGCCGCGTATGTTCAAAATCGCCGGCTACGGCGAGGAGTGGCCCATCGACACAAACGCTACGCCGGAGGGGCGGCAGAACAACCGGCGCGTCACGTTCAGCATTGATAAAACCCCCGATCCGCTGTCCGACGAACCCCAAACCGTTTCGCCAGACGATATACCATAGGCGCAAAGCGCCGGTCGGCGTTGACGCCGAATGGTATATGATCTATCAAGTATAATGGCCGTTAAGGGCATTATACCATAGGCGTTGACGCCGAATGGGCCTTATCCCCATAATCAACCGGAATGAAGGTGACTGTATGAAAGTGATTATCCGGCTCGCGCTCTTAGCTGTAATATGCGCGGTTTTGATACCGGCCCTCTCCGCCTGTGACGGCGAGGCCGACCCCAACAACCCTGTCGTCTATGTGTACGAGGTCGGCGATGATTTCATCACCAACGTCAAAGGCGCTCCGACAATGCATCTGCGGTGCGAGGTGATTTTCCGGCTTACCAGCAAAAAGGCCGTTACCTCCTTTGCCGATGAC
Source organism: Oscillospiraceae bacterium (assembly GCA_009777255.1). Classification (GTDB taxonomy): domain Bacteria; phylum Bacillota; class Clostridia; order Oscillospirales; family UBA929; genus WRMG01. The sequence goes on from WRMG01000009.1 coordinate 3,434, forward strand.
AACGACATCATCCGCGATTCAGTTATCAAGGTTCTCAGGGAGCTGACGGAGGAGGACATTCTGAACGGCGACCTGAATGCAATCGCACAGGAGCTGGTCGATTCCGCCAACGAAGCCATGCAGACCGACGTGTTTTACTCCGCGACGTTTCCCACGTTCGCGGCAAGCAAGAGATAACGCGGTTAATTACACCGTTCATCAAAAAGGGGGGATAAGCATTGGCGGACGTACTGTCACAAAGTGAAATTGACGCCCTTCTTAACGCGTTAAGCTCCGGGGATGTTGACCCCGATGAGATGTCCGAGGACCCCTCTCTTAAAATAAAGGAATATGATTTCCGCACCGCCAACAGATTCTCCAAGGAACAGATCAGAACCTTCCACATAATTTATGACACCTTCTCCCGTCTGTTCACTTCGTATCTGTCCGGCACGCTGAGGGTAATGTGTTCGTCCGAGGTAATGTCCGTTGAAGAGGTAAAATATCAGGAGTTCGTCAACGCCATGCCCACCCCCATTGTTCTGGGCATTCTCAATATGCCGCCGCTGGTCGGCCCCACTATGCTGTCGATAACCCCCGACGTCGCCTATGTCATGATCTCGCGGCTTTTGGGCGGCTCGAGTCAATCGGGCTCTCTTGAAATAAACCGCACCTTCACCGAAATCGAGCTTGTTCTGCTCGAGCGCATAATACGCCAGTTTATCGGGCTGCTTGTCGAGTCGTGGGCGAAGATAATCCCCGTGTCCACCATGCTCGACCGTATCGAAACCAGCCCCCAGTTCGCGCAGATCGTCGCCATGAACGAGACGATCGCGCTGATAACCCTAAGCGTCAAAATCGGCAATAACGAGGGCCTTATGAACTTCGTGCTGCCGCATCTGGCTCTCGAGCCCGTTTCAAAACAGCTTAATACCAAGCTGATGTTCTCCTCCGCCGACACACAGCGCCTCGCGCCGAGAACACAGGACATCAAGACGCGGATTCAAACGACGCCCCTGCCGCTGACCGCCGTATTCGGCAACACCACCACAAGCGTAAAGGACGTTTTGGGGCTGCAAACCGGCGACATTATACAGATTGAACACCACACGCTCCAGCCCCTTACATTAAAGGTTGGACATTTGAATAAGTTTCGTGGTATAATCGGAATAAAGGATAATCATTACGCTGTAAAGATCACTGAATTGATCCGCGAGGAGGTTTCGGAACATGAGTAGCGGTTTGTCACAAGAAGAAATTGATGCCCTTCTTCGCGGAGAAGTGCCCGCCGGATTCGGCGACGATGCTGCGGCGGCGGCCGAACCCGAGCCTGCCCCCGAAGCTCTGCCCGATATGCCCGGCTCCGCGGCGGATCACAGCTTCGGCTCTTCCGTTTCGCTCCCCGGCACAGAGGGGATGCTGACGGAAACCGAAATCGACACGCTGGGCGAAATCGGCAATATTAGCATGGGTACCGCCGCGACGACGCTCTTTACCCTGCTAAGCCACAAGGTTGAAATCACGACCCCAAAGGTGACGCTTACGAACATGCGCGCCATAGCGGAGGAGTATCCTCTGCCCTTTGTCGCCGTCGAGGTTAAATACACTTTCGGTCTTATGGGAACAAACATCTTGTTTTTACGCGAAGAAGATGTTAAAATAATTACTGACCTCCTTATGGGCGGCGACGGCACAAACACATCCGCCGATCTCTCCGAGCTTCATCTGTCCGCGATCAGCGAGGTCATGAACCAGATGGTCGGCTCGTCCAGCACCTCGCTGGCCAAGCTGATGGGAATTTCTATCGACATCTCGCCGCCGCGCGCTTTCCAGGTCAATCTGGCGGGCGACGCCGCGAAGGTCTACGAGGACATCGACGAGATTTTCGTGCGTATCAGCTTCAGCATGGTGGTCGAGGGTCTGATTAACAGCGAGATCATGCAGGTCATGCCCTTACAGTTCGCAAAGGATCAGGTGGGCCGCCTTATCAGCGGAGGCGCCGCGGAAGCCGCCGGAATGGCGCCCGCGCCCGCCGCTTCCCCCCCTCCTCCTCCTCAGCCCGCGCCGCAACCCGCACCGCAACCGCAGCCCGCGCCTCCTCCTCCTCCGCAACCGCAGGCTCCCCAAGGGTACGAAGCGCCCGCGCCGCAACCTCAACCCGCACCGCAGCCCTTCGCGCCCCAGCCGCAGCAACCGCCGTATCCCCCGCCGTACCAAGACCCTTACGGGGGCTACCCGCCGCAATATCCTCCCCAGTATCAGCAGCCATATCCCCCGCCTTACGCGCCACAGCAACCACCGCCGCAATACGCGCCGCCACCGTATCAGCCGCCGCCACAGCAAATGGTTGACGTCCATCCCGCCAACTTCGGCACCTTTGACCAAAGCGGGTTCGGCGCAGCGGTCAGCGGCGAGAACATGGATCTGCTGCTGGACGTGCCGCTCACCGTATCCGTCGAGCTGGGCAAAAGCTCCAAATTTATCAAGGAGATACTCGATTTCAATATCGGCACTATAGTCGTACTTGATAAAATGGCGGGCGAGCTGGTGGATATAGTTGTAAACGGCAAGCTCATCGCAAAGGGCGAGGTGGTGGTCATCGACGACAACTACGGCGTAAGGATCACCGACATCGTCAGTCCCTCAAAGCGCATCGCTCCCGGCAAATAGAACGCTGGGTAACTATAATTTCCGGAACAGACCGGGAGGTATATAAAACATGGGAAACAGAATTTTGGTAGTTGACGACGCCGCGTTTATGCGCATGATGATCAAAGAGGTTCTCACAAAGAACGGCTTTGATGTCTGCGGCGAGGCCGAAAACGGCGCCGTCGCGCTGGACCGTTACAAGGAGCTGACCCCCGATTTGGTAATCATGGATATTACCATGCCCGAGGTCAACGGTATCGACGCGCTTAAAAACATAAAAGCGTTTAACGCGGCGGCCAAGGTTGTCATGTGCTCCGCCATGGGGCAGCAGGCAATGGTTATCGAGGCTATCCAGTCCGGCGCGAAGGATTTTATTGTAAAACCCTTCCAGGCCGACCGTGTGGTCGAGGCGGTCAAGAAGGTGTTGGGATAAGCGTGCTTATTCTGATTCTCACCTCTGAGCCCTCCGGGCTTAGAGCCGCCAACGGCTACATGGGCACCATTCTGGGCTTCGCGGCGTTTATAGCGCTGATCGTGCTGTCGTACCTTGTGCTGCGCTGGCTGTCCAAGCGCGCGATGGGAAACACCCGCCATATCCGCGTTATCGAGCGCATGGCCGTTACAAGAGACGCCGGACTGTGGCTTATCGAAATCGGCCGGCGGGTACTCGCCGTATCCGTGGCAAAGGACGGCATGAGACTCCTGTGTGAGCTATCCGCGCGCGAGATCGCCGATCTGCGGGAAGAACGGCCGCCCGAACCGGCTCCCTCTTTCGACGGGAATTCCTCTTTTTGGAAACGGTTTTCCCATAATATGAAAATCCAAATGAAGCTGCTGCCTAAAGACACTCCGCCCGCGCGCCCGTATGAACCCAATCCCGTCCCCGAACCAAGCCCGTTCGCGCTGGCTCTGCTGCGGGCGCAGTCCGAAAACGATAAGGACGGACTGATAAATCTTCTGAATACACTTCCCGACCCGAACTCCGAGCCCGACGACAGGGACGACGGACGCTCGGGTTCCGGCGGCGTTCAGGACTATAACGCCGCTATAGAAAAGCTGAAACAAATGGGCGATCCGGACAACCGCAAAGTGGACGAGCTTTTCGACAGAATTTCCAAGCGCAGCGACCGATATTCCAAGAAAGGGTAGTATTATGAAAAAAACGGCTGTACTGCTTGTCGCTCTGCTTATTATTCTGCCGCTGATTGTCCCCGCGGCGCTGGCGACCGACCTGATCCCCTCCGAGCCCGAGACGGACCAGCGCAGCACCCTCTCCGATTACTTCCCGTTTAATTTACTGGGGCCTGATATGACGGTCGATGACGCGACTACCACCGTCGAGATTCTGGTCCTTCTTACTATACTGAGCCTTGCGCCCTCCATACTGATAATGGTAACGGCGTTCACCCGTATCGTTATCGTGCTGTCGTTTACGCGCAGCGCGATGGGTACACAGTCCATGCCGCCGAACCAGGTCATGGTGGGGCTTGCGTTGTTTTTAACGGTTTTTGTGATGTACCCCGTATACGAGGAGATAAAAACCGACGCGTGGGACCCCTATGCCGCCGAGGAGATCCAGCTCGACGAAATGCTCGAGCGCACGATGTTCCCCATACGCAAGTTCATGTACGAGCAGATACGGCTCAAAAACCACGAGGAGGACCTGATAAACTTTATGAATATCGCCCGCCTCGACCCCTATCCCGAATCGTTTGAGGAAATCCCGACGCGCGTACTCATCCCCGCGTTTATCACAAGCGAGATAAAAACCGGCTTTATCATCGGTTTTCTGATATATATTCCGTTTATCGTTATCGACATGGTGGTGGCGTCCGCGCTTATGTCAATGGGTATGATGATGCTGCCGCCCGTTATGATCTCCCTGCCGTTCAAGATAATGCTGTTTGTGCTTGTGGACGGCTGGAACCTGACCGTCGGCACCCTTGTGGAAACCTTCAGGGGCCCCGGATAGCGAGGTGTATTTATGAGCGAAGGCGCCATCTCCTCTTTAATACACATGGCCATAATGGAAATACTATGGCTGTCCTTGCCCATGCTCGGGCTGGGGCTTGCCATCGGGCTTATCATCTCTATCGTACAGGCCACGACCCAGATAAACGAACAAACCATCGTCTTTGTCGCTAAAATACTCTCCGTATTCATAGGGTTGATTATTTTCGGCTCGTGGATGCTTGTAAGGCTTCAGGACTTTACACTGCGGCTTTACGAATCAGTCATCCCCATATTAAGGAGTTAGACATATGCCAATAACCGGCGATTTGGTAATATGGGTCACGCATTTTCTAATGCTTGTCGTAAGGATGTCCGCGCTGTTTATAATATCGCCGGTTTTCGGGCGCGCGAACCTGCCCGCTTATGTAAAGGTTCTCATGTCCATTATGATCGCGTTTATCGCCTTGCAGTTTTATCCGCCTCCGCCGGAGCTGCCCCCCACTCTGCTGCATTTCGTACTGGCCGTGGCGGGCGAGCTGCTGATCGGGCTTTCTATCGGATATGTCACGACAATGTTTTTCGGTATCGTATTCACCGCCGGCAACATTATCGACACGCAGATCGGCTTCGGCATGGTGCAGATATACGATGTTGCTACAAACGCCCAAATGCCCGTCGTGGGAACGCTGATGAACGTCGTTATAATCCAGTGTTTTCTGCTGACAAACGGACATCTCAGGCTTATCAGGCTGCTGTTCGCAACATTTGAGTATATCCCCGTGGGCCGCGTCGTCCTGACCCCCGAGCTGGGACAGCTTATGCTCGCCGGCTTCGTGCAAACCTTCGTCATATCCATAAGCGTCGCCATGCCTCTCGTTGCGTCGGCGCTGGTGGCCGAGGTCGGCCTCGGTATCGTCGTCCGCACCGCGCCGCAGATGAACATCTTCGCGCTCGGCCTGCCATTAAAGGTAATTCTTGGGCTTATCATGCTGGCCGTCGTCGCCCCCGTTTTCATCCAGTTCACCAACTCGATCTTTGACCGCATGTTCGAGTTTCTGGCCGTCATCCTCCCCGTAATGGCCCCCTGACCGCAACCTCCCCGTCCCCTATCTGTTCTCTGTTATCTGTAAAAGGTGGTGAGCTCCGGTGCCGGCACAGGAAAAAACCGAAAAAGCAACCCCTAAAAAGCGCGAGGATACGCGCAAAAAAGGTCAGGTGCTGAAAAGCGCCGAAATAAACACCGCCGTTATGGTACTCTCGCTGTTCGCCATTATCTTCGTCATGTCCGGCACGATCACCCGAAATATGCGTGAGTTTTTAACCGTCAGCCTTACCACAACGGTTCTCGACGGCGTCGGCGACATGGACGCCGCGAGAATCCACCATCTTGTTATTGACGGCTTCGGCTGGATCCTCCGTATCGCGTGGCCGATACTGGCAGTCGCGGTTATCGCCGGTATCGCCGTCAATCTGGCGCAGGTCGGCTTCCTATTCTCAACGGAATCCATCAAGCCCCAATTCAACCGCATAAGCCCGCTTCAGGGCCTCAAGCGTATCTTCTCCATGCGCTCGGTCGTCGAGCTGCTCAAATCGCTGTTCAAAATCGGCGTCGTCAGCCTGATTGTCTACCTTGAGTATATGTCCGACATGGAGGTCTTTGAAAACATAATAGCCCTCAGTATCTCCGACGCCGCGGGCAAAATCTTCTCCATGTGCATGGCCGTCGGCCTGAAGGCCTGCCTCGCGCTTGTGGCGATGGGACTGGCGGACTACGCCTACCAGTGGTGGGAATTTGAAAAAAACATCAAGATGACAAAGCAGGAGGTCAAGGATGAATACAAGATGATCGAGGGCGATCCCAAAATCAAACAGGCTATCAAGCAGAAGCAGCGCGAAATGTCCCAGCGCCGCATGATGGCGGCAATCCCAAAGGCCGACGTCGTTATCACCAACCCCACGCACTATGCCGTCGCGCTGGAATATAAGGACAGCGAAATGGACGCCCCCGTCGTGCTGGCAAAGGGCAAGGATCTAGTGGCCCAGAATATAAAAAGAAAAGCCGCCGAATACGGGATCCCCATGGTGGAAAACAAGCCTATAGCACAAGCGCTTTATATGTCCGTTGACGTCGGGTCGGCAATCCCCGAGGAGCTGTTCGCGGCGGTGGCGGAAATACTGGCATATGTTTATCAAACTAAGGAAAACGCAGGCGCGGCCCGTTCAACCGCGTAAAATTATCAGGAGGGAAAACATGATTGAAGTACAGGGACTAACAAAATCCTACGGCAAAAACCGCGGCATATCAGACTTAACCTTTTCCATCGCCGAGGGCGAGATCGTCGGTTTCCTCGGCCCAAACGGCGCCGGTAAAACCACAACTATGAACATCCTCACGGGCTATCTCCCGCTCGGCGCCGGCAGCGCCAAGGTCGCGGGCATCGACATCATACGCGACCCGACCGGCGCAAAAAAACACATCGGATACCTGCCCGAGCATCCGCCGCTCTACCTCGGCATGACGGTCAGGGAATATCTCGACTTCGTGTGCGGGCTGAAGGGCGTTAAAACCGCGGACAGAAAGGCGCATGTCGCCGCGATTGTTGATATGGTCGGCCTTTCCGACGTTTTCAGCCGCGTTATCGGACACCTGTCAAAGGGCTACCGCCAGCGCGTTGGTCTGGCTCAGGCGCTTGTCGGCGACCCCGACGTGCTTGTGCTGGACGAGCCGACGGTGGGCCTCGACCCCCGCCAGATCGTCGAGATACGCAACGTCATCAAGGACATGGGCAAAAGCCGCACGATAATCCTCTCAACCCACATTCTGCCCGAGGTGTCCGCGGTGTGCGAGCGCGTGCTGGTTATCTCCGACGGCGTCATCGTCGCCGACGGCAAGCCCGAAACCCTTACGACGGCGCTGTCGAACGAGCGCGAGCTTATCGTCCGCGTCGCCGGCCCCAAGAATAACGTCCTGCAACTGTTAAGAAGTCAGGACGGCGTAAAGAGCGTAAATCACGTGGGCGATATGGAGCCCGGCAGCTCAGACTTCCTGCTGGAAAGCCAGCCCAACACCGACATCCGCAAGCCGCTGTTCAACCTCTTGGCCCAGGCGGGCTGTCCCATACTTATGCTGCGCCCGCAGAACGCGACGCTGGAGGAAGTATTCCTTAAATTGACGGCAAAGGAGGAGCCCGCACAATGACATCGGTTCTAAAAAGAGATTTCAGGGCGTATTTCACCTCGCCCATCGGTTATATTTACATCGGCGCGTATATCCTTGTGCTAAACCTTGTCTTTTATCTGGAAAACGCGCTCAGCCAGTCCGCGTCCGTGGCCGGAGTGTTCAGCTTCATGCTGATGGTCATGATGTTCACCACGCCGCTCTTAACCATGCGCGTATTCTCCGAGGAATATAAACAGCGCACCGATCAGCTGCTGCTGACGACGCCCGTGCGCACCTTCGATATAGTAATGGGCAAATTCCTCTCCGCGCTGCTCGTCTTTGCCGTGCTGCTGGGGCTTACGCTGACATGGCCGCTCATCATCTCATTTCTGGGCGACCCCAACGCCGCCGAAATCTTCGGCAACTACGCCGGCATCCTCTGTATCGGCGCCGCCTATATCGCCATGGGCATATTCATCTCATCGCTGACAGAGAATCAGGTGGTCGCCGCCATCGGCTCGCTGGGCCTGTTCCTCGGGCTTTACCTGCTCGAGATCATCGCCGCGTACTTTTTCAGCAGCGGCGCGCTTCCCCTTTGGATCATGTCGTCGATCAGGTTCATCTCCATCATCGGGCGCTTTAACACCGTTTCCGTCGGCATACTCGCGCTGGGCGACATCGTGTTTTTCCTCAGCGTTTGCGCCGTGTTCCTGTTCCTGACGGCGCGCCGCTGGGACCGGCAGCGCGGCTTCAGTATCCTGATCACCGCTATCTTCATCGCCGGAATCGTGCTGGTAAATGTTCTGGCAAACCAGCTTACAACCCGCTTTTACCTGAAGCTCGACTTGACCGAACAGGGCATTTACACCCTGTCCGACGAAACCCTCAATGTCCTGCGCGGCTTGGACGAGGACGTCACAGTCACAGTCCTCGCCGAGGAATCCGTCTGGCGCGTGGACAGGCGCAGCCAGCTTGTCGAAACCCTTGAGCGTTATTCCGCCCATTCCGGCGGGCGCCTGAGCGTAAAATATATCGACCCGCTGCTAAACCCCCGTATCGGAGAGCAGTACCCCGCGCTCGAGGGCCTGACGGAGGGCGACATAATCATCGAATCCGCAAGACGCTACACCTCGATCGCATGGCGCGACCTGTACGAGTGGGCCGTTGATTACAACACCTATTCCACCTACGCGTCCCAGCTGAAGGCCGAACAGCCCCTGACCTCCGCGCTGCTGTTCGCGCTCTCCGACAAAACCGCGCTGGCGGTGTTCCTCGAGGGCCACGGCGAGGATTCGACCGAGGCGCTCCAAGCCCTCTTTGAGCGCGCCAACTACAATTGCCAAACACTGAACCTCTCTCATGAGGAGCTGCCGCCCGACACCACCGTCGTCGTGTCCAACGCGCCGAAAAGCGACTTCACCGAAATCGAGCTGGAACGCTTCGAGTCGTATCTCAACGACGGCGGAAACGCCATCATCATGTACAGCATAACAACCCCCGACCTCCCCCGCCTCGACCTGTACCTCGAGGAATGGGGTATCTCGGCGGAGCCGCATATGGTCATGGATTCACAGTACAATTACAACGCCCTGTTTGCCATCGCCGCCGTTGCCGGCCGCCCCGAGTCCCTGCCGTCAACACAAAATATCGACATTCAAAGCCGGTACGTCTTTTTAAGCGGCGCGCGCGTGATTACGGCCCTGTGGCCCACCGGCGAGCGCTACCAGCGCAAATCCGTTCCGATTGTCGCTTCAATGCCCGGCACCTCATACTCCAAGGATTTCAGCGACCCCGAGTCCATCGAAACCATGGAGCGGACCTCCGAGGACGCCATCGGCCCGTTTATACTGGCAATGATAACCACCGACACCAACACGGCGTCCCGCACCCCCTCCAATCTGGTTGTCACCAGCGCCAGCTTCGTCAGCGACATGGCGCTTGACCCCAGCGCGCCGTTCCTGAACTCACAGCTTATCGGCGCGATCGCCAGCGACTTCAACCCCTCCGGCAGCAGCGTCATCATCCCGGGCAAGGCGCTTGCCGGCACGGTTCTGACCATATTGGCGGGTCAGGCCCGCATGATTCTCATTCTCCTCGTCATCGTCATGCCGCTCCTTATCCTCGCCGCGGGCGTCGTGACATGGCGCAAAAGGAGGAGCCTATAATGCCGCGCAGCCGCGTAATATTGATCAGCGTATGTATCCTCGCCGTGCTGGGCGCGGCGGTCGTGATTCTCGCGCTGACGGGCGGGGACGGCGCGGAACCGGCCGTCTCCCCCCCTCCCATTATCGACAACGCCGATTTGTTCGACCTCTTAAACCTCACCAACGCCGACGTCAAAAGCGTCTCCTTCTCCGGCGGCGGGCTGTCCTATACCGTCACCCGCGACTCCGACGGCGAGCTGACCATGGCGGCAAGCCGCGCGCTGTTTCCGTTCCAGCCGTCAGTCGTAACCAGCGTCTTTAACTCCGCGATCCGGCTCACCCAGCTGAAACGCGCCGCCGCAAACGCCGACGACGCGGCCCTCGCCGGCTTCGGACTTGACGACCCCGCCATGGTCTGGAACATCTCGCTCGCCGACGGCTCCGCCGTCCGGCTGGCGCTGAGCGAAAAACTGCTGGCGCGCTATGTTCACATCGTCGGTCAGCGCGACGTCTATATTCTCGAGGATTATCAGGCCGACAGATTATGCCGCCCGCTGGAGCAGTTCTATGACCTTTCGTTCCTGCCCGAATACATCACACCCGCGACCGAGGAGGAATACACCTGGGGCTGGTTTACCCGCTTCGCCTTAACGGCGCCCGGGCGCGAAATCGAAATCCGCCGCGCCGGAGCGGAGTTCTCCGAGGGCTACAAAATGTATCTGCCCGCCGAAACGGACATCAATCAGGGCGTCGCCGTCAACAGCTTCTTTATCCCTATCACAACCGTCAAGCCGTCCGAGCTTGTCGAGATAAACCCCGCCGACCTGTCAAAATACGGGCTGGACAACCCCGTCCGCTTGGAGCTTAACGACGAAGAGGGCTGGTCCGGCACACTTTTAATCGGCAGAAAAAACGAAACAAACGACGGCCAATATGTCATGATTGAGGGCAAAAACGCCGTACTTCTTGACAAATCCGGCGACTACATCTTTACCGAAACGCCCTATTTCCGCCTGCGCCTCGGCCTAATCTGGTCCCATAACATCGACACCGTGCGCTCGGTGGATTATCACCTCGACGGCACCTCGCGCCGCCTTGTGCTGTCGCACGGCGACCCGTTCGGCGGCGACCTCGACGGCAAGGAACTCTCCGAAAGCGACACGCGCCGCCTTTATGCCTCCGTTTTAGGTATCTTTATCGACGGCGAAACCGACGCGGACATCCCCGCCGCGCCGCCGGAATACCGCTTCGTCATCACGCTGACAGACGGCGGCTCCCACACGCTCGAGCTATACGCGCTGAACGAACGCCAATTCCTGTTCGTGCTAGACGGCGAAAACCAGCGGCTGATTACCTACAAAACAACGCTGACCACCAGCCTGCTGGACAAATTCGATCTGCTCGACCAAGGCATCGAACTGCCGCGGTGATTGCCGCAAAATACCCACGGCGCGTCATTCCCGACGCGCCGTACACGGAATATCGTAGGGCGCGATGTCTTCATCGCGCCCTACGGACGGAGATAGGCGTTCCCTATCGTTTCACCGCGTAAGGACGTACAGAACACTGTAAGAGCGCGAGGAGCAGAAGCGCGGAGTTACAGGTTACTAGTTACAAGAGGGGCGTTCTTCTAGCAACTTGTAACTATAACCCCAAATGGGTTAAATGTACATAAAATGCGCGGCCCCAGCGGCATTAGCTGTCGGGGGCGCGGTTTGATGGATATAGAGTATAAGCCAGTAATTTCAATGCTTCGCGGCGCTATTGTACATAAATTGTGCCGCGAAACCGCGTATTAACCCGGCCCTGCGGGGCCGCCCGCTTTACCGAAAGAGGGCAAAGATAGGATTTTGCGCACCCAAATCCCGGCACTCTTTCGGAAAAGAGGGTGTCAGCCGTGGTTGGCGGGTGGTTTTTCAATGGGATTTATCTTTTCATGCGTTTGCCGTGTGGTAATCCATCTGCCGAAGGACTTATAACCACGAAATTTTTTATTGACATGGGCGTTTTGGCGTGATACAATGGCCGTATACTGAGCAGGCGATAAACCGGTTGCGGTTTGTGGGGCTGGGCCGCGGTTGCGCGGCAGCAGATAATGGCATCTGTGGGACAGAGTGTTGTTCCCGGGTGCTTTTTAATTTTTTTAAGGGGGCGCTGCCTGTGAGTAAAACAAACGAACAGATTGCCGTGCGCGTGTCGGTCAATACCATTGTCGTCAATGTCATACTGTCCGCGTTCAAGCTGTTCGCCGGTATCTTCGGACAGTCGGCGGCGATGGTGTCCGACTCGGTACACTCGCTGTCCGACGTTCTCAGCACCGGCGTTGTGATTGCCGGCGTTAAGCTGGCGAACCGGAAGCCGGACAAGGAACACCCCTATGGACACGAGCGCTTTGAGAGCGTGGCCGCGATAATCCTGTCTGTCGTGCTGCTTGCCACGGGCGCGGGCATCGGCTGGTCGGCCGTCGGGAAGATAGCGGCGGGCAGCTACGGCGATATAGCCGTCCCCGGGACGATAGCGCTTGCCGCGGCGGTGGTTTCGCTTGTGGTTAAAGAGGCGATGTACTGGTATACGTGGGCGGCGGCGAAAAAAATCGACTCGAGCGTGCTGATGGCCGACGCGTGGCACCACCGCACGGACGCGCTGTCGTCTATAGGCAGCTTTGCCGGGATTCTGGGCGCGCGGCTCGGATTCCCCATATTCGACCCCATAGCGAGCGTTGTCATATGCCTGTTTATATTAAAAGCGGCGTTTGATATATTCCGCGACGCCGTCGGGAAAATGACCGACAAGGCGGCGGACGATAAAACGGAGGAGGAAATGCGCCAAAGCATACTCTCCCATAAAGATGTTGCCGGAATAGATCTGCTGAAAACGCGGCTGTTCGGCGATAAAATATATGTGGACATTGAAATCGGCGTTGACGGGGCCATGACGCTGAACGACGCGCATGACGTGGCGCAGCGCGTCCATGATGTTATCGAGGAAAGGTTCCCTAAGATAAAGCATTGCACTGTGCATATAAATCCTGTGAAGTAGCCGCTATTTCCCGACGGTTTTTGCTTGAAGCCTGTCCCTCCGGTACTGTAGAATACTTGCATTATAATTATGCGGGGAGTGCCGGATTATGGAAAAAACAGCTTGGCATACGCTGACGCTGAGAGAATGTATGCGCCGCCTTGACGCGCGGGAGAGCGGGCTTGACGCGGGGCAGATAAGCGCGCGCCGCGCGGAACACGGCGACAACGAGCTGCCGCGGGGCAGGCGCAGGCCGTTGGTTTCTATATTGCTTGCCCAGTTCTCGGACCTGATGATATGGGTGCTGATGGCGGCGGCGGCGCTGTCGGCGCTGATGAGGGAGCCGGTGGATACCGCGATAATCATGTTCGTTGTGATTGTCAACGCCGTGCTGGGCGCCGTTCAGGAGTCAAAGGCGGAGCATGCGCTGGAGGCGCTGAACAAAATGACGGCCCCGACGGCAAAGGTCATACGAGGCGGCGCCGTACATAAGATACCCGCGCGGGAGGTGACTGTCGGCGATATAGCCGTTTTGGAGGCGGGCGACAGCGTTCCCGCCGACATAAGGCTTATTGAGTGCCACTCGCTTAAAGCGGAGGAGTCGGCGCTGACCGGCGAGTCTGTCCCTGTGGAAAAGCTGTGCGTTGATTTGAGTGACGCCGCCGCGCCGCTGGGCGACAGGTTGAATATGGTGTATATGGGCACGGCGGTTACATACGGGCGCGCGACGGGCGTTGTATGCGAGGTCGGCATGTCAACCGAGATGGGAAGCATAGCCGGACAGCTTGCCCTGTCGGGGAGAGAGACGACGCCGCTGCAAAGAAAGCTCAATCAAATATCCCGCGCGCTGTCCGTCGGCGTGCTGTGCGTCGCGGCGGTGATATTCGGCATTTCGGTTTTAATGAAAGGCTGGGGCAGTATTCAGGATTCGTTTCTGCTCGCGGTTTCGCTGGCTGTGGCGGCCATACCCGAGGGTATGGTCGCCGTTGTCACGATAGTTTTGGCGATGGGCACCCGCCGGATGGCGGCGAAGGGCGCCGTCATACGCAGGCTGCCCGCTGTGGAAACGTTGGGCTCGACGCAGGTTATCTGTTCCGACAAGACGGGGACGCTGACGCAGAACCGCATGACCGTGCGCGAAATCTTCAGCGCCGACGAGGATATACTGCGCGGCGCGATGCTGCACTGCAACGACGCCGCGCTCGGCGGCGGCGGTGTGACGGTCGGCGATCCAACCGAAACGGCGCTGCTGGATTATCTGCTTGACAAAAACTATATAAAAGCGGATAATATAAGGGGGCGTGTGCGCGCGGGCGAAATACCCTTTGAATCCGAGAGAAAGCTGTCAACGGTCGCCGTCAGGACGGACGGCGGCATAAGGGTTTTCGTAAAGGGCGCGCCGGACACCCTTTTCAGCCGCTGTACGGCGGGCGATATACGCGCCGCCGCGGAGGCGAACGAGCGCATGGCGAACAGCGCGCTGCGCGTTCTCGCGTTTGCCTATAAAGATGTCGCGCGCGCGAACTTTAACGATGTCGCGGGAACGGAGAGCGGGCTGACCTTCTGCGGGCTTGCCGGAATGTACGACCCGGCGCGTCCCGAGGCGAAAGCCGCAGTCGCCGCGTGCCGCGAGGCGGGGATAGTCCCCGTTATGATAACGGGCGACCATAAGGCCACCGCCGTGGCTATCGCCGGGGAGCTGGGGATACTGGGCGACGGCCGCCGCGCCGTCACGGGGCAGGAGCTGTCGCAGATGAGCGACGGCGAGCTGGAGAAGGAGGTCGCGCACATCGGCGTTTACGCCCGCGTCGCGCCGGAACACAAGACGCGCATAGTTTCGGCATGGCGGAAAAAGGGCAAAACGGTGGCGATGACCGGCGACGGCGTTAACGACGCGCCCGCGCTGAAAGCCGCAGACATCGGCGTCGGCATGGGGATCGCGGGCACGGATGTTTCAAAGAGCGTGTCGGATATGGTGCTGACCGACGACAACTTCGCCACGATAGTTTCGGCCGCGGGCGAGGGGCGGCGCATTTTCGACAACATACACAAAACGGTCAGGTTTCTGCTCTCGTCCAACGCGGGCGAGGTCATAGCCATATTAGCCGCCACTTTGCTTAACTGGAACCTGCTGGCGGCGATCCATATACTGTGGGTCAATCTTGTCACCGATTCGTTTCCGGCGCTGGCGCTGGGAGTCGAGCCGGCGGAGAGCGATATTATGACGCGCGAGCCTCGAGATCAAAAGGTGCCGTTCTTTACGGGACGGGAATGGGGCCGGATACTGACTGTGGGCGCGTTTGAGGCGCTGCTGACGCTGGGCGCTTATCTTTTGGTCGGCGGCGGCGTTTTGGGGACGACGATGGCGTTTCTCACGCTCTCGCTGTCACAGCTGTTTGCCGCAGTGGGGTTCCAGTCCGAGCGTAGCAGCGTGTTTAACCTGAAGCTGAGGGAGCATCCCTTTTTATGGCTTTCGTTTTTCGGCTCCGCCGCGCTTCAGGTTTCGGTCGTTTTGATACCGCCGCTGCGCGATATTTTCCGGCTGGCGCCGCTTGACTGGCTGAACTGGATGCAGGTTATAGCGCTGTGCCTGTGTATGCTGTTATTCATAGAGATACAGAAATGGGCCGCAAAGGCTGAAAGAAAGTTTATAAGCGGAGGGTTTTATGAAAAACGCACCCATAGACTATAAGCGATGGTACGACGCGGCGGATTCCCGCGTGTCCACGCGCAGGTTCGGCGGGGCGCCGGAGGCGGACGAGCTTGAGCGGCTGGAGCTGCTGGCGGCGGCTCTCGCGGGCGACGGCATAAGGATAAAAATCGCCGCAAGCACGCCTAAGCTCTTTTCCGGCCTGATGGCGAGGAGCATAAAAAATGCCGCGTATGCCGCGCTGCTTGTCGGAAAGGACGGCTCTCCCAATGTCCGCGCGGGGTACAAGGGCGAAGCGCTGGTGCTTGAGGCCACGGCGATGGGGCTGGCCACCTGCTGGATAGCGGGGACGGTGAACCGGCGCGAGGCGCGCGGGATAGCGGCGCTTGAGGAGGGCGAGAGCCTGCTCGGGGTGATCGCCGTGGGAAAACCGGAGCAGCCGCTTGAGCGCATACCCGACGGCGAACGCAAGCGCAAACCGCTGGAAAAGCTGGTGCAGTCCGAAAAGGGCGCGTCGCTCGCGGATATTCTGCCGTGGCAGAACACCGCACTGAAATGCGCGCGCATAGCGCCGTCGGCCATGAACATGCAGCCGTGGCGGTTCGCGTGCGCCAAGGACGTTATCTGCATGGTCGCGTCGGGGATATTCGATAAAAGCGCCGAGCTGGACTTGGGTATCGCCATGCTGCACATAGATTTGGGGGCGGCGGTCGGGGGCGTCCGCGGCTCATGGGGAGTTGACGGCGCCGTGTGGGTGTTCTCCGTCGCTGATGCTGATGCGTAAAAAAAGAAAAAAATTCGATATAAAAAGATTTATACGCACGGTGATAACATTGGCGGTGCTTGCCGCCGTGGCCGCCGGAGCGGTTATCGGCACGCCTATAGTTATCTCCGGCTACAGAAGGACCCAAGCCGAGCGCGCGATTGAGGCCGGCCGGCCGGAGCGCGCCATTGAGCTGCTGCTGCCTGAGCTTGACCGCACGCCCGGGGACACGGAGCTGAGGCTGGAGATAATAGATTTATATATAGAAACAGGCAACTATTCCCGCGCGGAATATCTGCTTTATCACGGCTCGCTGGAAAGGGCGGGACAGGTCGAGCTGTACCGCCGGCTCAGCTATGTTTATGTACAGCAGGACAAGCTGCACGAGGCCGTGGCGCTTATCAGCGGCATGAACAACCCGAATATCCGGTCGGCGCTAGAGGCGGAGCGCCCGCCGCCGCCTGTTTTCGACCCGCCGCCCGGGGATTACCGCGAGGCGCTGACAATATCCGTCACGGTGCGCGAAGGCGATACATGCTATTTATCGCTGAGGGGCGAGGTGCCGTCGCTTTCGGACGGGTATTCGGAGCCGTTAATTCTGCCGCAGGGGATCACGGAGATAATGGCCGTGTCCGTTTCGCCCGAGGGGATTGCGTCGGACTGGGCGGTCATGCGGTACCGTCTTGACGACGTGATCGAACCGGTTATTTTCGAGGACGCGGTTATAGAGAGAATCGCCCGGGAAATGCTGGACATACCCTCGGGGATTATAATAAGCGACAAATTGCAGACCATAACCGAGCTTGTGATTCCCGAGCCGATGAACTATAAGACGCTAAACGACCTCCGCCATTTCTCGCGGCTTGAAACACTGAAGCTGGTCGGCAGCGGCGCGGCCGTGGATATTTCGGCGCTGGGATACCTGTACCGGCTGAAAACGCTGAGCCTTACGCATTTCGGGATAGATTCGTTCTCGCTGGACTCGGTGGGGCAGGTCGAATGGCTGGAGCATCTTGACCTGTCCGACAATAATATTGTTATGCTCGAGCCGCTCGGGGCCTTGCTCTCGCTGAAAACGCTGGTGTTAAACGCGAACAACATACTTGACCTTACGCCGCTTTCGGGGCTTGTGTCGCTTGAAAGGCTGAGGCTCAATCAAAACGCCGCGGAGAGTACGCGCCCGCTGTCGGGCATGATAAATTTAGTTGAGCTGGAGCTGTCGGAAAATCTTATCAGCGCGCTGGTGGGGCTTGCGCCGATGAAAAAGCTGAGGACCTTGGATTTAAGCGTCAACTCTATCGGAAACGGGGAATTGGAGTATTTGGCCGGATTGCCGGCGCTGGAAACGCTGGACTTATCCATGAACCGCTCGCTGGGCGGCCTGTCGCCGCTGGGCGGAATAAGAAGCCTTGGGAGCCTTACCGCCAACAACTGCGCAATAGAGTCGCTTGAGGGGCTGGAGGAGCTTGACCGCCTGACATTTTTATCCGTTAACGAGAATCTGCTGGAGTCGTTCGAGGGCATACAGGCGGCGGAATCGCTGAAAACCCTGTGGGCAAACAAAAACGCGGTAACGACGCTCCAGCATATCTCGCTGCTGGAACAGCTTGAGGAGCTGCATATAGAGCATAACCAGCTGGTAAACCTGAGCCGGATAAGGGAACTCCCGTCGATCAAAAAGGTATACGCGTTCGGGAACCCCATAACTCAGACCGTAACGTTTGAGGAAGGCGTTGAGGTATACGTGGGGAGGTGACGGCGTGAATATCCTTATCACGGGACAGAACGGCTATATTGCCCGCCGCCTGCACGCGTATCTGCTCTCCGCGCGCCATGACGCAAGGCTTTTGGATGTGCGCGGCGATAACTGGCGGCATACGGATTTCAGCGGCACGGACAGTATAGTACACCTCGCGGGTATCGTGCATAACGGCTCAAGCGATCCGGCGGAGTACCGCCGCGTGAACGCCGAACTCACCGCCGAGCTGGCGCGCAAGGCTCACGGCGGCGGGGTGCCGCAGTTTATATTTGTCAGCACGATGGCGGTATACGGCACGGAGAGCGCGTTCGCGCCGCTTAATGAGATAACCGCGCGGACCCCGCTGCTGCCCAAAACGCTTTACGGCAAAAGCAAGCTGTCCGCCGAGACGGCGGTGTCCGAAATATACGGCGAAAGAGCCTGTATCGTACGCCCGCCGACCGTCTACGGCGAGAACTGCACGGGCAATTACCAAAAGCTGCGCGCGCTTGTCCTTAGAGCAAGGGTGATGCCGCGCTGTGAGAATAAGCGCGGCATGATATATATTGACAACCTCTGCGAGCTGTTCAGGCTTCTTATCGAGAACTCGGGGGCGGGCGTATTCCACCCGCAGGACGCGGAGCCGATTTCCACATACGGGCTGGCGCGGCTTATCGGCGAACGTCACGGTGTAAAGGTATTGACCTTGCCTGTGTTTTTTATGAAGGCGGCGGCAAAGGTTCTGCCGGATTTGAAAAGGGCGTTCGGCAGCCTGTCATACGCGCCGGAGCTGACAGGGTGCCCGTTCGGTGATTACAGACTGTATAACACAGACGCGGCGGTCGGGAGGACGGAGCGGAAAGGGGGCGCCTTATGAAAAAAGACAGACGGGGCGTTTTGATTTGCGGCGCTTATGGACACGGGAACATAGGCGACGACGCTATTTTAGAGGCCATAATGCGCCAGATGCGCGAAATTGAGCCGGACATGCCCGTTTGGGCGCTTTCCCGCGCGCCCGGGGAAACACGGGAGCGCTTAGGCATAGGAGCGGTTCACCCGTTCAACGTGTTCGGCTTCCTGCGCGTTATGCGAAAGGCAAAAATATACCTGAGCGGCGGCGGCAGCCTGATTCAGGACGCGACCAGCCGCAGGAGCTTATGGTATTACTTAACGTCAATAAAGCTGGCGAAAAAATGCGGCTGCCTTGTTGCGATGTACGGGTGCGGGATCGGGCCGGTGTTGCGCGAGGGCGGGCGCAGGCGCACCCGCCGGATATTAAACAAGTATGTGGACGTGATCACGCTGCGCGAGGACTCCAGCCTCGACGAGCTGAAACAGCTCGGCGTTGACGGGCCCGAAATAATTTTGGCGTCGGACCCGGCGCTGTCGCTTCCCTCCGCGCCGGAGGAGGAAGTGACTGCCGTGATGCAAGCCCACGGCATGGACCCGAACGGGCGCTATATCTGCTTCGCGCTCCGCGATTGGAAGGGGTTTTCCGAGAAAGCCGCCGTTTTTGCCGCGGCCGCCGACAGGGCCTATGAAAAACACGGGTTCACGCCGGTTTTTATAGCCATCAACCACCGCAGCGACGGCGACGCGGCCGACGCGGTGACCTCAATGCTGACGGCGCCGTTCCATGCCATACGCGAGCCGCTGACCAGCGGGCTGGCTATCGGAATCATGTCGCGGATGGCGGTCGTTGTGGCAATGCGCCTGCACGGCCTTATATTCGCCGCCGGACGCGGCGTGCCGTTGATCGGCGTGGATTACGACCCCAAAGTCACCGCGTTCCTGCGGTACGCGGGCCACGAGATGTACGCGCCGCTGCAAACGGTTGACGAAGCCGTTTTGAACGACTATATCGCGCGCGCCGCGGAGCAGGGCGGAAGCAAAGAGCTGGAGGAGAACACACGCCGCCTTGCGCGGCTGGGACGGCGCAATGTGGAAGCCGTGCGGAAACTCTACTTTTCGGCGCCGTGTCAGGCCCCACGGCAACCGGATTTCCGCAGAATCGCTATATTCCAAAGCGACCTGCGCGTGGGCGGGATACAGAAATCACTGGTGAATATCCTCAGCGGTATCGACTACAGCCGGTGCGCGGTTGACCTCTACCTCTTTGAGCGCGGCCGGTTTTTCGAGTTTCAGGAACACCCGAATCTCAGGGTGAGATACCTGAAGCCTTATCCGTATGTAAACCGGATTGTCTACTTTCGCCTGCTGCGGAAACTGATGAAGCCGCCGGGCGGCGGACAGGTCTACGATGTCGCGGTGGATTTCAACAGCTACCGCAACGAATGCGCCATAGGCGCGCTGGGCGTAGCGGCCAAAAAGCGCGTAATGTGGATTCATAACGACATTGAGCTTAAATTGAGAAATGAGCGCCGATACAGAATATTATGGCACTTTTTCAAGAAAAAGCTGCCCCTTTACGACGAGTTCTGCGCCGTTTCACCGGGGATTATAGACGGGTTCCGCCGCGCCTCGGGCGTTACGGACAAACCGGTAACCGCAATCCCCAACCCAATAAATACCGAAGAAATTTTAATAAAAGCCGGAGAGCCGGCGGACTTTCCCGTCCAGCCGGACCCCGGCCACTACAATCTCTGCACAGTGGGGCGTATCTGCCACCAAAAGGGCTTTGATATTTTAATTGACCGCCTCGCGCGGGTAGTGCCGGAGCGGCCCGACTTGCGGCTGTATCTGCTGGGCGACGGCCCCGACCGCGAAAAACTGCAAAAGCAAATTGAAAGATTAAAGCTGGGCAAAGTGGTTACGCTGCTGGGATACAGGGCAAACCCATTTCCTTATCTGCGCCTGATGGACGGGTTTGCGCTCACCAGCCGCTACGAAGGGCAGGGCATAGTTATATGGGAGGCCAAATCGCTGGGCCTTGAGCTGTTTATAGACAAACACCTTGAAAAATACAATCCTGGCGTCGAAGGCGTTGACGACATGGTAAAAGCGCTGATCGCCGCGAAAAAACGCGAGAAGGTTTACGACGCCTTGAAAGACTACAACGAAAGCATCCGCAACGACCTGTTCAGGGTGCTGGAGCTGAATCAGTCGCCGTAGAGCGGCCGCACCGTAAAGTC
Organism: Oscillospiraceae bacterium; assembly: GCA_009777255.1. Lineage (GTDB taxonomy): Bacteria > Bacillota > Clostridia > Oscillospirales > UBA929 > WRMG01. The sequence goes on from WRMG01000009.1 coordinate 24,580, forward strand.
GTCGCCGATACTCACATCAAAGGATATATCGCGCAGATGGTTCAATATTCTGCCGACATCCCCGTCGTCCTCGGCGGGGATTGTTTTCAGGCTCCTTATCATATACGGTTTAAGCGAAACCGAAATCTCCTCGCCGAAGGTGACCGACGCGGTCATCGTGTCCTTGTTGCCGGTGGGGAAGATAAAGTCGCCTAAGCTGTAAATAATTGGTTTCCCGTTGTAAAACTCAATGCCCTGCAAAACATGCGGGTGCGAACCGATAACGCACGACGCGCCCGCGTCGATAAACTGCCTTGCCTTTGTGCGCTGCCACTCCTCCGGCTCGGGCGACCGTTCAACACCCCAGTGGACGTATACCACTACATGGTCGGCAGCTTCGCTTGCCTCGGCGATCTTGGCGACAAGCGCTCTCGGGTCATACGCGGCGAACAGCCCCGGCCTCGTCTTTGTGGCGTACCAGCTAACGCTGGGCAGCACGTTCGACGCGGCGAGGAACGCGATTTTTATGCCGTTTACCTCGAAGATTTTATAGCCGCCGGCCTCCTCCAGATCGGCGCCGCCGCCGACATAGGCGATGCCGTTGGCGGTCAGATGCTCAAGCGTGTCCAAAAACGCCGCCTGCCCGAAATCCAGCGTGTGGTTGTTGGCGACGCTGACAATATCAACGCCTAAACCGGTCAGAAACGGGATATGCCCGGGGTCGCCGCGGAAGGTCCACTCCTTGTCCTCCATAGGCTCCCCGCGCGTGCTGAACGGGTTTTCCAGATTTACCATAAGTATATCGGACCGCGCTTTTATATCGTCGTCCTCCGAAAACACGCCGCCGAAGCCCTGACTCGCGTATAAGTTCCGTATGCCCCTGTCGATGAGGACATCGCCCGCGAATGTGACGGTAACAGACGGCACGTCGTCGCCGGGATCCTCCTGCGGCCCGCCGCTTGGCTCGGGACTGGAGGAGGGAGTTTCCGCCGGTATGGAGGGAACGGAGGGCGGCGGCGGCTTTGACGCCGGCTCCGCCAACGCCGTCCCGTCAGGGACCGCCGGCACGGCGGCCTTTACGTTCAGGCACGCCGAAAGCGCGGCGGCAAGCAATACCGCAGCGAAGAATATAAGTATGCCTTTAACAGTCCTCATTGTTTTTTTACACCCTCAGCTCCAATCCGTCATAAGCGACGGTTATGCCGTGCAGCCGCATTTTATCGTCTATCTGCGCGTGGCTCAGCCCGCCGCTGTGGGAAAAATGCGTGGCCACATAGCGTGTGCGGTTGTTCGAGCTTTTCTGCTGGAACATGCGCCGTTTTACGGTGATGTTGTCCTCCATCGTCATATGGTTCGGCGTATCATTCTGTACGGGGTTGGTGCAATCCAGACTGACAAGGTTGATTGTTTTTTCCGCGAGATAATCCCATGTGTCCTCGGGGAAAAATCCGGTGTCGTTGCCGTACAGCATAACGCGCCCGTCCGATTCAATAAGATAAATATAAGCGCCGTCGCAGTGCCGCGCCTTCAGCGGCGTTATGACATACCCGTCCGTTTCAAACGGGCGGAAAAGAAAAACCTCGGTAAATTCACAGCGTGCGCGCAGACGGCGCATGGTTTCCGAATCTATCGCCTTCTCAAAAGCCTCTTTCACCTGCCTACTGCCGAACAGCCTGATGCCTTCGCTCTGTTCGGCGTGCGGATGCAGCATATTCCTAAGCTCCGCGGGATAAAAATGCTCATAATGCGCGTGGGTGATCAGAATATTCCTGACAAGCGACAGGTCCACCTTAAAGGTAAGCGCCTGTGAATATAAATCGGGCGGCATATCTATAAGCAGCAGCTTATCCACAATCATCGAGCTGCGGCGGCGCACGCTCTTTCCGCCCTCCTGACGCGCGTGGTGGCATACGTCACAGCGGCAAAAAACGCCGGGTACGCCCTCCGACGCGCCTGTTCCCAGATATTGTATCTGCATAAGAAACCTCCCGAAATTATAACTGAGCGGCGGCTATTATCATTGCCGCGCATACGGCGAAAACGCCGAACGGCCAAATCCGCCAAAAGGGCTTGATCACTGATTTCAGCGGGATACAGAGAACCGCGGCGGCCGCGGCGGTCACCGCCCCGAAAACAAACACCAGCGTCAGCAGGGGCTTTATCTCAGCCTTGAGATGCGCGTCGTCAAGAACCTTGAAATAAGAGGCCATCCCCGCGATGAGATACAGGGACGATAACGTGATTGCCGCGCCCGCGATATGCTCGGCAAAGGTTTTCTTGCGCTTTACCGGAAGATTTATCGTCCTGAACTCCTGATTCGGGTCGTTAAGCGGCGGCACATGCAGCGGTATCATGCCGTCGGGCACCTCGCCGGTTTCCATGGCGCTGTAAAGCTCATCCAAATAAAGCTCTTCGGGGGTTTTTTCAATATTCTCGCTTTCATTCAAGGAGATCACCTCCCAATAGCATTATACACCGAACCCCGGTAGATTTCAATTGTTATTTATCAGCACCTATGATATAATGAATTAACAAGACGAACGAAAGGCTGTGACGCAATATGCCCATAAAAATATCAGACTCTCTGCCCGCGCGCGCCGTGCTTGACAGTGAGAATATCTTTGTTATGACCGAGCTGCGCGCCGCGCATCAGGATATAAGGCCGCTTAAACTTGTCATATTAAATCTCATGCCGACAAAAGTCACCACTGAGACACAGCTTTTGCGCTGCCTTTCAAACACCCCGCTGCAAATAGAGGTGGATCTTTTGCAGACCTCGACATATAAATCCAAGAACACTGCCGAAGAACATCTGCTTAACTTTTACAAGACGTTCGACGAAATAAAGAACAACAGATATGACGGAATGATAGTCACCGGCGCCCCCGTTGAAAATCTGCCGTTTGAGGAGGTCGCCTATTGGCCGGAGCTGCGCGTGATCATGGACTGGACAAAAACGCATGTCCACTCGGCGTTCTTTATCTGCTGGGGAGCGCAGGCGGCGCTGTATCATTTCTACGGTGTGGAAAAACATCCGCTGGAGTCAAAAATGTTCGGCGTTTACGAACACAGGCTCTGCGCGCGCAACGTGCCGCTTTTGCGGGGGTTCGACGATGTGTTCCTTGCCCCGCACTCAAGCCACGCGGCCGTCCGCTCAAGCGACATAGAGCGTATCGACGGCTTGAAGCTGCTGTCCGTGTCCGACACCGCCGGCGTTTATATAGCCATAAGCAACGACGGCCGGCGCATATTTGTAACGGGCCACTCGGAATATGACGCGGACACCCTGTCAAAGGAGTATTTCAGGGATATGGAGCGCGGTCTGGACATCCAAATGCCGCATAACTATTTCCCCGGCGACGACCCAAAGAACCCGCCGCTTAACACATGGCGCTCACATTCGCAGATATTCTCAAACTGGCTGAACTATTATGTGTACCAAGAAACGCCTTATGACATACAAACGGTTGGAGTGATGTAGTTGCGTCCGGAAAAAAGACGGTTCAGCGCGCCCTGGTATGTTATAGTTATAATAGTTATAGGCACGGTACTCGGGCTGGGCGCCGTCTTTCACCAGTCCGCGCTACGCAACGACGCCGTCCGCTTTCCCGCGCCCGGAATAATCCCCCAAAACGGCGGCGGCACACACATCTACACAGCCGGCGGCAGAACCCGCGACGGTCAGCCGTCCGTTCTGCTGCTGGGAGGCTGGGGCACCGCCGGCCCCGTCGAGGATTACATGCCGCTGATGTCCAAGCTCAGGGCCGAGGCTAAGGTCATAGCCGTGGAGCGCCCGGGCTACGGCTACGCGCGGAAGGAGTTCTCCAAGCGCACGCTGGATAACATGGTGGAGGAAATGCGCGCGGGGCTGGAGGAGCTGGGCGATCGCGGCCCGTATGTCGTCGTCGCGCATACGACCGCGGGGCTGGAGGCCATACATTACGCCGCGCTGTATCCCGAAGAGGTGAGCGGCATCGTCTTTATAAACGCGCTGTCGCCCGGCGCGTATTACTATCAGCCGCGCAAATTTCTGGACTACCTTAAAGCCTATACTTATCCCATCCCGAAATACACGGGCATTTTCAGGCTGATAGGGGTATTCGGGCCTGAAACATTCGTGACAGGGCCGGACATTGATTCGGAGGCTTACACAGCCATGTTCAATAAAAACGTAATGTCGGGCGCCATGCGCGCCGAGCTGTCCATGCTGCGCAAAAACGCGACGACCGCGCTGCTGCACGGCGATCTGGAGGTCCCCTCCGCGGCGTTTGTGGACAGCAGGCCGTTTAACGAATCGAATCCCGAGCTTGTAAGGGTGTGGGGCGATTTCTTCGGCAACGTCGCCGAAACGGACGTCGGCTCATATATACACGGCTTTGAAACAGACATGGTGGCGGCTAAAATCCTCGAAATGGTCAGATGACAGAATAACACCGCTCCCCGCGAAGGGGATATGTGTGCCGGGGGTTCGGGGGCGGACCCCCGCATTGCCTGCCTGCCTATCCGCTGATGAGCTGCGTCCAGAGGTCGGCGTAAAGCTGCCGCGTGAGCATACTTACATTGACAAACTCCTCGCAGCGGGCCAGAACATCGGCGCCCGGATAGATTATTTCATTGTATTTCAACTCGTCGTCAAGCGCCTCAAACGCCGACAAAACGGGCGTCGCGTAACATGTGACCTCGGCGTTTGCCAGCGCCGCCTTTGTGCTTGTCATAAAGTTGATATATTTCTCGGCGTTCTCTTTGTTCGCCGCGCCCTTTGGTATGCACATGGCGTCCACGAATAAATTCGTGCCCTCCTTGGGAACGGCAAACCTGAGCGCGGGGTTATCCTCAAGCATGGTGAAGTAGTCGCCGGCGTAATACGGGCCGAGCAAAGCCTCGCCGCCGCCCAGCTTGTCATAAATCTGATCCATGGTATACGCCTGCACCAGAGGCTTTTGCCGCTGAAGCAGCTCAAACGCGGCGTATATCTCGTCGGGGTTTTCGGTGTTCAGCGAAAACCCCAGATATTTCAGCGCGATACCGAACGTGTCGCGCGAGTTATCAAACATCAGCAGCTGGCCGGAATATCTGGGGTCGAACAGCGCGCCCCAGCTGTCAAGCGTTTCGGCTATCTCGTCGGAGTTGTAAATCAGCCCGACGATCCCCCACATATAGGGAACCGAGAACTTATTCGAGGGATCGTAGCTGGGATTCTTCAGCTCGGGGTTGATGTCGCCGAAGTTGGGGATGTTGGCGAAATCAAGCGCCTCCAGCATATCCTCCTCAATAAGCCGCCCTATCATATAATCCGAGGGGAAAATAACGTCGTAGCTGGCGCCGCCCTGTTTAAGATAAGAGTACATCATCTCGTTGGTCTCAAAGGTTCTGTAATTCACTTTAATACCGGTCTGCTTCTCAAACTCCCTGTTCAAATCGGTGTCCATGTACTCGCCCCAGTTGTAAACATTCACAACGCCGTTCGGCGTGCCCGCGCAGCCCGCCAGAATAACTGCGGCCAGCAAGACCAACAGTGCCAGAAATACTTTTTTCAATGCTTTACCCTCCTGCTTTCTTTTCTTTGAGCTATATTTATTATTACTAAGAGTGTTAAAACGACTAAAAATAACAGAGTGGATATGGCGTTTATCTCGGGGCTTACCCGTTTTCGCGTCATCGCGTATATCGTCATGGGCAAAGTCTGAACCGAGGAGCCCGCCGTAAAGTAGCTGATAACAAAGTCGTCGATACTCAGCGTAAACGCTATCAGCGCCCCGGTGACAACCCCCGGCGTTATCTCCGGCAGTATAACCTTACAGAGCGCCCGGAACGGCGTCGCGCCAAGGTCAAGCGCCGCCTCGAAGAGATGCTTGTTAAGGCTTTTCAGCTTAGGCATTACCGATAGAATGACATACGGAACATTAAACGTTATGTGTGCCAGCAGCAAAGTGAAAAACCCCAGCTCAATGTTCGTGACCGACCTGATGAAAACAAACAGCAGCATAAGCGACACGCCCGTTATAACGTCGGGATTGACGGCGGGAATAATGCTGACCGTCATAAAAAACTGCCTCACACGCCGCCGCATGGCGTGGAACCCGATCGCCGCCGCCGTGCCTATAACCGTCGCGAAGAACGCCGCCAGAAGGGATACAAGCACCGTCGTGTAAAGAGAGTTCAGGATAAGCTCGTTCTTTAGCAGCTGCGAATACCAGTCAAGCGTAAACCCCGACCATACCGTCCGGCTTTTGCCGGCGTTAAACGAGAATACAATCATCAGCGCGATAGGGGAATAGAGGAATATCCCCGTAAGAACCATCAGTATGCGGCCTGTAAAGTATCTCTGATTCACAACACCACCGCGCTTTCCCCGCCGTCGCCGAAGCGGTTCATCACCGACATTGACAGCAGCACAATCACCATCATCACAAGAGAAATCGCGGCGCCCAGATACGGGTTATACGCGTTGCCCGTGAACTGCATCTCTATAAGATCGCCCAGCATCAGGGTCTTGCCGCCGCCCAAAAGCCGCGAGATGATAAACGTCGAAACGCCCGGCACAAACACCATGGTAATGCCGGAGATCACGCCCGGCACGGAGATCGGCAGCACCACGCGCATAAACGTCTTGGCCGAGTTCGCGCCCAGGTCGCCCGCCGCCTCCATCATTGATTTGTCCATTTTGTGCAGTACGGTGTGTATCGGCAGCGTCATAAACGGCAGGTAGTTATACACCATGCCCAGCACAACCGCCGCCTCGGTATTTATTATATGCACGTTCGGCAGCCGAAAAACATTTAACAGCTGATTAAGGAAGCCGCTGTTTTCCAGAATGGACATCCACGCGTAAGTCCTCAGCAGAAAGTTCATCCACATCGGCAGCATCAGAAGCATAAGCGCCGCAGCCGCCACGGCCGGTTTCTCGCGTGACATAACATATGCCAGGGGATAGCCTATCATCAGGCAAATCGCGGTCGAGATAAGCGACAGCCACAGGGAGCGCCCGAACACGGGCGCGTATTTCATCATGTCGGAAAAGTTATCAAGCGTGACGCCGCCGTCGGCGCTCGTAAGAGAAAACCCGACAATCAAAACCAGCGGCACGACGACAAAAACAGCCATCCATCCCACATGGGGGAACGCGTAGCGGCGGCTCACGCCGTTTTCCCCTTGCGCATGATATGTATGTCAAAGGGCTTTACAGAGAGGCTCACGGCCGCGCCGACGGGCTGGCTGAGCGTAGAGTGGACCATCCAGCTGAAGCCGCCGGAATCCACCATCATCTCGTAATGCACACCCTTGAACGTAACCGAGCTTACCGTGCCGCTCAATTGCCCCCCGCCCTCGCCGACGGTCAAATCCTCGGGACGGATGACGACGTCCACAGGCTCGTCTTTGTCAAAGCCCCTGTCCACGCACTCGAAACGTCTGCCTGAGAACTCGACGTCGCAGTCGCCTATCATAACGCCGTCGATTATGTTCGACTCGCCGATGAAGTCGGCGACAAAAGCGTTTATGGGTTCGTTGTATATATCCTGCGGCGTGCCTATCTGCAAAATCTCGCCGTTGTTCATTACAACGACCGTGTCGCTCATGGTAAGCGCTTCCTCCTGATCGTGCGTGACGTATATGAACGTTATGCCGACCTGCTTCTGAATAGCTTTCAGCTCGGCCTGCATCTCCTTGCGCAGCTTGAGATCAAGCGCGCCCAGCGGTTCATCCAGCAGCAATACCTGCGGGCGGTTGACCACCGCGCGGGCGATGGCCACGCGCTGCTGCTGCCCGCCGGACAGCTGGTGTACGCGGCGTTTTTCATATCCGAGCAACCCGACAAGCGCCAGCGAATCGTTGACGCGGGTTTTAATCTCATCCTCACGCGTTTTGGCGATACGCAGCCCGAACGCGACGTTTTCATAAACGTTCAGATGCGGGAACAGCGCATACTTCTGGAACACCGTATTGACCCTCCGCTTATACGGCGGAACGTCGTTAATCCTCACCCCGTCAAAAAACACATCGCCGGACGTCGGCGTTTCAAAACCCCCGATTATCCTGAGGGTCGTGGTCTTACCGCATCCGCTTGGCCCTAGAAGGGTGAGGAATTCTTGGTTTTTGATTGTTAAATTTATCGAATTAAGAATAACATCATCGTCAAACACCATAACACAGTCTACAAGACGAATGAGGTCTTTGGACATTTATCATCCCCCGTTTCGTTCGTGCGGTATTAAAGGGTACGAGAGATAATATACAGTAATTTGTCGCGGGTGTCAACATAAATTTTTTAGCGCCGGTATACCCGTGTTATCCCCGATGTCGGTAAATGTCGCACCCCGAATGTTTCACGTGAAACATTCGGCGGCCCCGTTGAAACTTTGCTCCCGCCGTGATATAATGCCGGCAGGACTGAAAGGCGGGAAGAGGGAATATGAGCAGGAGTATAAACGAACTGGCGGCCGAGCTGCACGAGAAGCACGGAGGGAAGCTCTGTGTCGGCAGCAAGATACCGATTAACAGCCGCGAGGACTTGAGCCTGGCGTATACGCCGGGGGTCGCGGAGCCGTGCCGCAGGATACACGCCAATCCGGCGGACGCCTATAGATACACCTCAAAGGGGAATATGGTCGCCGTTGTATCCGACGGGTCGGCGGTTCTCGGGCTGGGCAACATCGGCGGGCTGGCATCGCTGCCGGTGATGGAGGGCAAGGCGATACTGTTCAAGGAGTTCGCGGGCGTGGACGCGGTTCCGCTGTGCCTGAACACGCAGGACGACGACGAGATAATCGCGGTCGTCAAAGCTGTGTCGCCGACCTTTGGCGGCATAAATCTGGAGGACATCGCCGCCCCGCGCTGCTTTACGATAGAGCGGAGGCTGAGGGAGGCTGGGCTGGGGATACCGGTGTTTCACGACGACCAGCACGGCACGGCCATATGCGTTTTGGCGGGGCTGATGAACGCCTCGAAGGTTGTGGGCAAGCCGCTTTCGGGCTTGACGGCCGCCGTTAACGGCGCGGGCGCAGCCGGTTCCGCCATAGCGCGGATACTGCTGAGGGCTGGCGTGAAGGATATAAGGCTGGTTGATATGAACGGGACGATCAACCGCGGCGAGCCGGACACAATGCTGAACTGGAACCATGAGGAGCTGGCGGCGATAACCAACAGGGATAATATAAGCGGCGGACTGGCCGCCGCCGTCGTTGACGCCGACGTGTTTATCGGCGTTTCAAAGCCGGGGCTGCTGACCGGCGGCATGATTAAAACAATGGCGGACAGACCGGTCATATTCGCCATGGCGAACCCGACGCCCGAAATCTTCCCCGACGAGGCGAAAAGCGCCGGGGCCGCTGTCGTCGGCACCGGCAGGAGCGACTTCCCCAATCAGATCAACAATGTGCTGGTGTTCCCGGGGATATTTAAGGGCGCGTTAAGAGCCAGAGCCGCCGACATAACCGATGAGATGAAGATGGCGGCCGCGGCGGCGCTTGCCGGTTATATACCGGAGGATGAGCTTACGCCCGAGAACATACTGCCGGACGCGCTGGATAAGAATGTGGCAAGCGTTATCGCGGACGCGGTGGAAAGAGCGGCGGGGGAACAGGGATGACGGAGATCAAGGCGAGGCTGATAACCGCCGCGGTCGGCGAGCTTATAATAGAAACGTCGTACCACCTGCCCGCCGATGTCCGCAAAGCGCTGCGCGAAGCCTATGAAAAGGAACACAGCGAGCGGGCAAGATATATACTGGGCGAGTGTATCAGGAACTATCAGACGGCGGACAGGGGCGAATACCCGCTTTGTCAGGACACGGGAACGGCGCTGTTCTTTGTGGAGGTTGGCGAGGAGGTTTTTGTTGACGGCAATTTGAACGAGGCGATAAATCTGGGAGTAAAAAATGCCTATGAAGTGGGATATTTGCGCAAATCTCTGGTTAATGACCCTATATTTGACAGAATAAATACGAAAAATAACACGCCGGCGGTTATATATATCAGGTATGTCAAGGGGAGCGATATTAAAATCAGCTTTCTTGCCAAGGGCGGCGGCGGCGAGAACTGTTCGGGATTGAGGATGCTGACGCCGTCGCGCGGGCCGGAGGGGGTAATCGGCGCGGTGGCGGATATTGTCAGGGAGGCCGGAGGCAAGCCGTGTCCGCCGACGGTTATCGGAGTGGGGATAGGCGCGACCGCCGACGAGGCGATGGTTTTGTCCAAATGGGCGCTGTTAAGGAAAATCGGAGAACGGCATCCCGACCCGCGTTACGCCGACATGGAATTGAAGATTCTGGCTAAAATAAATGAGTCGGGTATCGGCCCGCAGGGCCTGGGCGGCGCGGCGTCGGCGTTCGGCGTTCATATAGAGGCGCGGCCGTGTCATATCGCGTCGATGCCCGTGGGGGTTTCCGTCAACTGCCACAGCCAGAGGCACGGAACGGTGACTGTCGGGGAAAACGGGTTTGTTGTTGAGAGGGAAGAGGAAATCGCCGATGAGCGTGAGGTTTGTGAGCCGGCGGGGAAGATAAAGAGGCTGAATATGCCGCTGACTGTGGATGATGTGCTGTCGCTGAGGGCGGGCGATATTGTTTCGCTTAACGGGGTTATTTATACCGCGAGGGACGCGGCGCATAAGCGGTTGGCTGAAGCGATAGGGGCAAATAAAAAACTGCCCTTCGATATGGAGGGGCAGGGCATTTATTACGCGGGGCCGTCGCCGGAGAGGCCGGGGAAGCCGATAGGCTCGTGCGGGCCGACGACGTCGGACAGAATGGACGGGTTTACCGAGGATATTTTGAAACAGGGCGTTAGGGCGATGATAGGAAAGGGGCCGAGGTCGAGGGAAACGCTGGAGTTAATGCGAAGGTATCCAGCGGTTTATCTGGCGAATGTGGGCGGGGCCGCGGCGGTCACGGCGGAAAAAATAAAATCCGCCGTGGTGGTTGCCTATGAGGAGCTGGGGCCGGAGGCAATCCGCAGGCTGGAGGTGGAGGATTTTATTTGTATTGTGGCTGCCGACAGCTACGGCAGCGATTTATATGGCAGCGGATGAAGGACTTGAACCCTCGCAAACTGAGTCAGAGTCAGTCGTGCTACCATTACACCAATCCGCTAAAGCATGCTCATTTTAGCATAGAGTGTTTGCTTTGTCAAGATTAAAATGGAGATATTTATGTAGGGGCGGTTATAAGCCGCCCTTTTTGTGCGCGGGGTGGTGGGTTTGCGGGGTTTGTGCGGCGGGACGCCCGGGTGCGCGTCCCCTACGGTTCGGGGAGATAATCCAGCGGGTCTATGGGTTTGCCGTTTAGCTGAAGCTCCAGATGCAGGTGGTTTACCTCGCGGCGTTCACCCTCGGCCGTCTGTCCGACGCCGCCGATGACCTGACCGGCCGTTACCTGCTGAGAAACGGTCACTGTGGGTTTTTTCATCAGGTTGGAATAATAGCTTGTATATCCGCCCGCGTGGTCGATAACAACGGTCGTGCCGAGAAACACATGGTCATAGATGTCCTTGACCACCCCGTCGGCTATCGCCAGCACCTGTGTGCCCAGCGCGGATTCGATGTCCAGCCCGAGGTGTACCCTCCAGTCGCCCATTGTCTTGTTGTACACAAGGTCGTCGCTGGAAAAAGCGTTGACCATCGCGCCTTTAACGGGCCAGACAAAGACGCTTACCGGCTTGGGCTCGGATGAGGGCGAGGGTTCGGGCGGCGCCTGTGAGGTCGGGGTCGAGTCGGGCGCCGGTGAGCTGTCGGGTTCGGGGGCCGCAGGCGTATCCGGCGGCGCGGTCGGGATAGACGTTACCGCCGCCACGGGCAGGTCGTCGAGCGTTAACATGCTGTCCAGCGAGGGACGGGGAGTCGCGCTTGGGATTGCCGGCATGGGAACTCTGTCCAGCGCCGGATCGCTCTCCGCGTTGAGGGGGTTTGACAGGTAGCCCGGCGCCTCGGGCTCTCTGTCCGAAAAGAAGAGCATATATCCCGAGACGCCGATCGCGGCAATACACAGTATGAGGATGATGTAAAACCCTTTCCCCGCCAAGAAGTCGATGATGCCGCCTTTACTTTTTTTGTTACTCATTGGTAAAAAACACCTCCGGTCGTAGTATTGACAGCCGGAAGTGTTAATATACAGGATTTGTTAATTTTGTGTCAGCTTTGGATACGCGCGAGGTTTCTGCCCACCGTGCCTATGCTTCCCGCGCCCATGGTGAGGATAAGGTCGCCGTCGCGGGCCAGCTCCGCGAGCGCCCGCTCAAGGCCGTCGAGCGTGGGATAAAACGCGGCGCCCGGTATGGCGTCGGCGAGTGCTTTTGCCGAAATGCCAGTCGGTTTCTCGCGGGCGGCGTATATCTCGGTGATCAGCACCTTGTCGGCTTTAAGCGCGCTTATAAAATCGTCGAAGAGCTTGGCGGTGCGCGTGTAGGTGTGCGGCTGGAACGCGAGGACGACGCGGCTGTACCCCATTTCGCGGGCGGCGGCCAGCGTGGCCTTTACCTCTGTGGGGTGATGCGCGTAGTCGTCCGCTATGTCCGCGCCGTTATAGCTGCCCAGACGCTCAAAGCGGCGCCCCGTGCCGCGGAAGCTCTCAAGGCCTTTTTTCACGGCGGCGCCGGATATGCCGAGGATACGCGCGGCGCCCGCGGCGGCCAGAGCGTTCATAACATTGTGCGTTCCGGGGACGTTAAGCGCGACCTCGGTATATTTCTCTCCGTCCGCCCAAATCTCAAAGGACGGGATACCTTTGCTGAATGACAAATTTTTACAGAATATGTCAAAACGGCTGTCCGCGCCGAAGGTTTTGTGGGGGATGTTCTTTACGGCGGCGGCGGCGTTTTCGTCGGTTCCGCTGATAAGAACGTGTTCTGACTTGCTTGCGAACGCTGAAAACGACGCGATTATGTCGTCGATGCCGGAGAAAAAATCCAGGTGGTCCGGCTCTATATTTAGAATGACTGAAATTGTTGGTGATAAATGTAAAAAAGAGTTGCAATATTCACAGGCTTCTGCGATAATAATATTGTCAGCGCCCAAACGGTGTCCCGCCGCTATCGCGGGGAGATGGCCGCCCAGCATAACGGTCGGGTCCAGCTCCGCCGCGAGCGCGATATGAGCCGACATGCCGGTGGTAGTCGTCTTTCCGTGGGTGCCTGAGATACACAGCGCGTTTTTGTATTCCTCCATTATCACGCCCCACGCCTGCGCGCGTTCTATAACGGGGACGCCGCGCGCTCTGGCGGCCGCGACTTCGGGGTTATCCTCCCTGGCGGCGGCGGTGCGGATAAGGATGTCACAGCCGGTGATGTTTTCGGCGCTGTGGCCGATAACGACGCTGAACCCCTTTTCCCGCAGATTATCCACGGCTTCGCTCTCCTGCATGTCCGAGCCCGAGATATTAAAGCCCTTGCTTCGCAGAACCTCGGCAAGCGCGCACATGGACACGCCTCCGATACCTACCATGAATATGTTGTTTGCGTTTTTAATGGTCTGTTTATAATCTGGCATTACTGTCCTCCGGTAAAAAATGGTTGTTTCTATAATAATTATACAGCAAAACAGGCAAAATAAAACCGCGAAATATAGAAATACAAATTGGAGGTTTTTTGAATGAACATCACCGATGTAAAAATCCGCAGCGTTAATCTCACGGGAAGCATGAAAGCGGTGGTTTCGGTCACGATTGACAACGAGATCGCCATTCATGACATGAAGATTATCGAGGGGCCCGAACGGCTGTTTCTGGCCATGCCGTCACGCAAGATGTTCGACGGCAGCTTCCGTGACATTGCCCATCCGATAAACGCGGCCGCGAGGGAAAAGCTGGAAAAAACCGTGCTGGCGAAATTCGAGGAGATGAAGGAAACGGCGGCGCATGCCAACGAGCCCGAGGAACCGAAGTTTGAGTGAGTTTTATTTATGAAAAGCATCAGGCGCTTGATTTGCGCGGCGCTCGTTACGGCTGTTTTAGCGGGGGCGCCGCTGCCTGCCATTGCGGCCGACGTCTATCACTACGGTGTGGGCGGCGCCTATCTGTTCCCCTGCACTTACAGTTATATGCCGATGCTGTCGGCGGGAGAGCTGATGGTGCCGGTGAATCTGCTGCTGCACAGCGGGCTGGGGCTTAGCAGCACGTTTTCGGAGAGGAATGACTATTACACATTCTATTATACCGAGCGGCCGGGGCAGTATCTCACCTTCTACATGAACAAATCGGGTTCGTATGACCTGAGATGGAGCTATAATGATAAATCGCTTTTAAGGAAGAACGGCATATATTACGTGCCGCTTCTTTTTGTCGCCGAGCGGCTGGGGTTCAACGCGAGTACGTTCCAGACGCGGTACGGGACGGTGACGCGCGTTTCGCTTGCCGACGACACGAGAACCGACGAGGAAGTCGGGCGGATGATCAGCGACGGGCTGTCGGGGGAGCTGGAAAACTACCGGCTGGCGAACGGGGTGCAGCCGCCGGAGCCGAAAGCGCCGCCCAACGTATATCTGGGGTTTGACGCGGAAACGGACGGCGATATATCGGGTGTGCTGGAGCTGCTTGGCGCCGAGGGCATTACCGCCACGTTTTTCATAACGCCCGAGTTTGCCGGACACGTCGGCGTAAGGGATATAATCGTGCGCGGGCACGCGCTGGGCATACGGCTTGACGGCGGCGAGGATTTGGATATGCTCACATATACCAATGAGCTGCTCAGGCTGTCCGCGCTGACACAGACAAGGCTTTTGCTGCTGCCCGAGGATACCAGACTGAAATATGATATATTGGAAACGGTCGGGTATCGCCTGTGGCAATGGGAGCTGGACGGGCATAGCCCGAACATATTCAGGACGATCGACAACGCGAGAAACGCGAGCTATGTCAGGTTCGGGTGTGACGATGAGTCAGTCGAGGCGCTGAACGAGCTGCTGGGGCAGCTGAAAACGCTTGACACGGAATATTATGCCGTGAGCGAGGCGCAGCCGCCGCCCGAGTGGTCGTCATAGAGGCTTGGATTTTATACGGGCGTAGCGGCGGGGATAGCCGCCCGGGGTCATGTCGGTCTTGCGGATGATGACCACGGAGTGAGTTCTGCCGTTTGACAGCGTGTACCGTTTTAGCTCCTCCAGTTCGCCTTTCAGCACGGCGACGGCGGATTTTGCCTCGGTTATTTCATCGTCGCAGTCGTTTTCCTTCATTGCGAGCAGACGTCCGCCGATACGCAGAAACGGCAGCGCCAGCTCGCATAAAATATTCAGGCGGGCGACGCCGCGCGCCGTGACAAAGTCAAAGCCGTCGCGCCAGCCGTTTTTCAGGGCCAGCTCCTCGGCGCGGCCGTGGACGCAGTCTACGTGTGAGAGGTCCAGCTCGTCGCAGATCAGTCGGAGAAACTCAACCTTTTTGTCCGTTGCGTCTAACAGAGTCAGGCGCATTTTTGGTTCGCCGAGCCTTATCGGTATGCCGGGGAAGCCCGCGCCGGAGCCGAGGTCCAGCACGCGCGCGCCCGTGAAATTGAACAGCGTTAACAGCTGCGCCGAATCCTCGAAATGCCGGACCCAAATACTGTTGGGGTCCTCCACGGAGGTCAGGTTCAGCTCTTCGTTTTGGGTCAGCAGCAGCTCAAGGTATTTTTCCAGTTTATCGCGCATAAAAACCTCCGCTATTTGTATGCTTTTGAGTATATCATAAGCGCCGTTATGTCGGCGGGAGAAACGCCGGGGATTCTTCCCGCCTGTCCGTATGTTGCGGGGCGGGACGCGCCGAGCTTGACGGCGGCTTCGTACGACAGCCCGGGCACGGCCCTGTAGTCGGGGCAGTCGGGGAGCTTCAGGTTTTCCATCTTGGACATGTTGTTAAGCATGGTCTGCTGGCGGCGGATATATCCCTCGTATTTCACGCGGATCTCCACCTGTTCGCGGACGGCGCGCGGCAGCTCCGGCTGACCGCCGACGGCCAGATCGTCATAGGAAACCTCGGGGCGGCGCAGCTTTTCGATCAGGCGCGAGCGCTCAAGGCGCTTTATCTCGCCGTCTATCTGCTCCAGCTTCAGGTTAAGGCGGTCTATACGGTCTTTTTCGACCAAGCCCAGCTCGTATCCCAGCGGCATAAGGCGTTCGTCGGCGTTGTCGTGGCGGAGCAGCAGCCGGTATTCCGAACGGGATGTCATCATGCGGTACGGCTCGTTGGTGCCGCGCGTCACCAGATCGTCAATCAGCGTGCCGATGTAAGAGCTGGAGCGCGG
>WRMG01000010.1 GCA_009777255.1 Oscillospiraceae bacterium
AGCCGCCGCCCGCCGTAACCCATACAATCTCATTCGACGCCAACGGCGGAAACGGTAATATGGCAGCCGCGAGCGTTGCAGACGGCGAGAGCTACTCTGTCCCGGCAAACACTTTCAATACTTTCACCCGCGCAAATCACACATTCACAGGGTGGAACACAGCGTTTGACGGAAGCGGCACGCCTTACCCGGTGTACGCGGTGTTTGAAAACGTCACCGATGATATTACGCTGTACGCGCAGTGGCTGGAAGTGGGCGCAAACACCGCTTACTTAAACTTTAACGCAAACGGCGGCGACGGGCTGATGGCGCCTATGGTAAGGTCGTCGCTTGCCAAGGATTCTTTGCCGGACAGCGCTTTTACACGCGACGGCTATACATTTACAGGCTGGTATCAGCCGGCCCAGCAACTCGGAACGGGCGGTTACTTATTTTCGCCCGGGCATGAATTTACGTTTGGCGGAAGCCCCCATATGTCAAATACGCTTTATGCACAGTGGGAACCCATCCCCGGCGACAATGAGCGGATTATAGCATATCACAGCGGTATCGGTAATTTGGCAATAAACGCAAGTAATTCACTCTTTGGAATGAGTTATATCGTGACTGCGGTAAAAGGCGAAGAACATACGCTTATAGCCAATCCTTTCGAAGCAAGAATTTTTGAATTTCCGTATACTTACGTAATGGAATTCAAAGGCTGGCATGACACGCACAACGATATAATTTATCAGCCCGGCGAAAAATTCGAAGTTACATCGGACTCATGGCCTCCTTCCACCAATTTGGACGCAATTTGGGAACGCGCCGGAAGCGGCCAAAGCTATACAGTCTCCTTCAACGCCAACGGCGGAGGCGGTACTATGGAGCCTGTGACTGTTCCGTCCGGTCTTTACACTCCGGTGAACACTTTCACACCTCCCGCCGGAAAGATTTTCCTCGGCTGGTCAAGCAGTTCGACCGGCCCGGTTATAGGACTTCCGCTTAATATTGGTTCAAACAGAACTCTGTGGGCGATTTGGGGTGACGCCCCGGACGGTCCCGATCCCGAGCTATCCGGCATCGACTACAGCGGCACCGACCTGACAGTCCCCGGCTCTGCAGGCGGCTTCTCGATAAACCTCACAAAAGAACTGTTTGTAAAACCTGAAACCTATACAATCGTAGCGTTCAGCATAGACGGCGGCAAAAAATGGAAAGCGGCGAAAGCCGACACGTTCAGCGACACGAAGTTCAACAAGCTGCTCAACAAGGATTTGGAGCTGCAGCTCTCTGACAAAGCGATTGAAAAAACGACGAAACAGCCCGGCGAGGGCGCGACTATCATAACTTTCCCGAAGATAAACAAACGCCCGAAAATGGACAAATTAGTGGTGAATTACGTCATAGGCGCGGACGCTACAGGCGCTACGACGGGCGAATGGGTACTCACTGAGAAAAACGGCACAACGTCGCTGAAAGCGGACATCGAGGTTGGAGCGGCAAACGGCAAGGTTGTCGACGCGAACGGCTACGGCAAGTTCTTCGGCTCGGACGGCAGCACAAACGGCATAGGCATAATACCGCTGACGGGCGCGAAGCCCGCGAAAACGCCGTATTTCATCAGAAGCGCCCCGAAGCCCGCGGACGATAACGGCGCGTTTACTGCGGCAAGCAAAGCGAAGCGAATCAATGTCCTCGGCGAACAGAAAGCGCCGAATTACAAAGTGAACAAGGGTGTAATAAAGTACAAGGCCAACACGGTTATTCAGCAGGGCGGCGGCGCTGCTGCGGTGCAGACGGCGAAAGGCGAATGGGATACTGAGGGCGAGGTAACGCTGTGGATGGCGGCGACTGCGAAAAAGCCCGCGTCGGCGAAGCAGGTCTTGACAGTGACTGTATCGCCGTAACGCAGAATAGCACGGGATATTTAGATATAGAAACACCTGACAGGATTTAATATTCCGTCAGGTGTTTCCGTCTGTCATAGACCTCATATTTATCGGTATTGCAGCTATTTCGCGCCTATGATATAATGTCCGCAAACGGACATTATAACTGATTAAATATTATATCATTCGGCGTCAACGCCGACCGGCGCTTTGCGCCTATGATATAATGTCCGCAAAGGGGGCGCGGGATTATGCAAAAGCTGACCGACAAGCTGGTGCTGCTGGGACTGTGTCTGCTGGCGCTGTCTCTGTCGGACATACGGTGGCTCTCAATTGTCGTCATGCTTATCGCGCTGGCCGTCAGCTCGCTCTGCGATTACTTTGAAAACAAAGTCCCGATGGTTTTATGCGCGGCATACGCGGCGGCATGCCTTATAATCCCCGAGTTTACCATCTTCCTGCCGCTCGTCGTTTACGACTGCGCCGGTATGGAAAAGCTGCCGCTCAGGTTCTGCTGGTGCGCCGCGCTTCCGGCCGGTCTGTTCGTTGGCGGCTGGCAAACCGCGGTGGTCGCCGCGCTGGCCTCGGGCACGGCCTTTCTGCTGCAATACAGAACGTCGTCACAGCTGAAAACCCGTGACGAGTTTTTCGCGCTGACCGACGACGCGAATGAAAAAGCCGCGTTTTTAGAGCGCGAAAACCGCGAGCTGACGGAAAGGCAGGACTATGAGGTGCGTCTGGCGACGCTGGCGGAACGCAACCGCATCGCCCGTGAGATCCACGACAATGTGGGGCATCTGCTTACCCGCTCCATTTTGCAGCTCGGCGCTCTGCGCGTCGCCAACGCTTCGGACGGCAAACTGACCGGCGATTTGGATTCAGTCAAAAGCACGCTGTCCGAGGCGATGGACAGCGTCCGCAGCAGCGTCCACGACCTGTACGACGAATCCGTTGACCTCAGGCTGCAACTGGAGAAAATGACCGGCGCGTTCAATTTCTGTCCGGTCAGGCTGCGTTACGACGCCGGCGAACTCCCCGTCAGACTCAGAAACTGTTTCGCCGCCGTCACGCGTGAAGCCCTGAACAATATCGCGCGCCACAGCGGCGCCACGGAAGCGTCCGTCGCCGTAACCGAGCATCCCGCGTTCTGCCAGCTCATCATACGGGATAACGGGGCGTCCGGAACGGGGAAAGGCGCAAAGGGAATAGGTCTGCAAAACATGGCCGACCGCGTGAACGCGCTTGGCGGCATTTTCCGCGCGGAGTATGACAAGGGGTTCAAAATCTTTATTTCGGTTCCAAAGGGGGATTGAGATTGAAAATCGTTATCGTAGACGACGACCGCTTTATATGCGCGTCGCTCAAAACCATACTTCAGGCCGACCCCGAGATTGAGGTGGCCGCCGTGGGCGCGAGCGGCGAGGAGGCGGTCCGGCTGTACGAGAGTGTCCGCCCCGACATACTGCTGACGGACATCCGCATGGACGGCATGTCCGGTCTTGAGGCGGGAGAGCGTATCCTGCGGACATATCCAAACGCGAGGATACTTTTCCTTACAACCTTCTCCGACAACGAATATATTGTAAAAGCGCTGCGCATGGGCGCAAAAGGTTACTTAATCAAACAGAACGCCGAAACGATAGCCACTGCGCTGAAAGCCGTCATGTCTGGCCAAAGCGTGTTCGGCGGCGAGATCGTGGCAAAGCTGCCGTCCTTTATCAGCGGGCCCGCAAAACACGACCTGTCGGAGTTCGGCGTCGGAGAGCGCGAAACGGAGATCATCGAGCATGTGGCCAAGGGCCTCAACAACAAAGAAATAGCGGACGCGCTGTACCTTAGCGAAGGCACGGTCAGAAATTATCTGAGCGTCATTCTTGACAAGTTGGGGCTTCGTGACCGGACGCAGCTGGCCGTATTTTATCATAATCAGGGAGGACTGTAATGAACATCCAACTTATTCTAAGCGTAATAACCGTCGCGCTGCTTATTTTTATCGCGGCGCTGCTGCTCGTCCGCGGAAAAAAATCAGGCCTGGGCGAAATCAAAGCACTGCTGAAACGCGCCGCCGACGAACAGCGCGACGGCGTGCAAAGGCAGGTCGCCGCCGCCGCGAACGAGCAGTTTCAGCGCTTCGGCATGATACACGAAAGCGTCCAGTCCACCCTGCGCGCCGGCCGCGAAGAGACAAACCGGCAGCTCGAAAAAATCAACGCCACTCTGGAGAGCAGAATGCAGGCACTTCAGGAGAGCAACGAGAAACGCCTTGAGCAGATGCGGGGAGTGGTGGACGAAAAGCTGCAAAAAACGCTTGAAGCGCGGCTGGCGCAATCCTTCGAGCTGGTCAGCAAACAGCTCGACAGCGTCCAGCAGGGCCTTGGCGAAATGAAGAACCTCGCCGCCGACGCGAAAAGCCTGAAAAACGCGCTCATCAACGTCAAGGAGCGCGGCACATACGGCGAGGTGCGGCTCGAGAAACTGCTCTCAGACATACTTGCCCCCGGCCAGTACGAGCTGAACGTGGAGATAGACGGCGGCAAACGCGTCGAGTTTGTCGTCAAGCTGCCCGGCAGCGGCGATACGCCGCTATGGCTGCCCATCGACTCGAAGTTCCCGATCGAGGACTACAACCGCCTGCTCGACGCCGAGGACAAGGCCGCTATCGACGAGGCGCGAAAATCACTGGCGCAGAAAATCCGCGCGTTTGCCAGAGATATAAGCGGCAAGTATATCCTGCCGCCGAAAACCACCGACTTCGCGCTGATGTTTCTGCCGACGGAGGGCCTGTACGCAGAGGTAATCCGTGACGCCGCGCTGTTCGAAGAACTCCGTGAAAAGTATAAGGTCATCGCCGTCGGGGCGTCAACGCTGTCCGCGTTTCTGGCCTCGCTTCAAATGGGGTTCAAGACACTGGCTATCGAACAGCGCTCACAGGAGGTATGGAACACTCTCAGAGAGGTCAAGACAGAATTTATCAAGTTCAGCGAAACACTGGACAAGGCGCATAAGCAGATCCAGACGGCGGACAGAACACTGGAGGAGCTGGCGGGCGTACGCACGAGAAAATTACACAGAAAGCTCCTCTCCGTCGAGGAGCTGAGCGACGCCGGCGACGACCCGCAGCTGCTTCCGTAAGACGCGGTTTACGGCAGGTCGCCCGCCCCCAATAAATTCCATCAACATAATACTTGAAAATATTCCATTTATAGTTTATAATGTAATTCATCTGTTGTGTTATGTTAATCTATAAGCCGCGATACGGAGGTTGCAAATGAAAATCAGAAGAATAATATCCATAGCGATAACGGCGCTTTTGCTTTCGGCGCTGTTTGCCCCCGTCGAATCAAAGGCCGCCCAGACGGACGAATTTCGTGCCGTGTGGGTCGCCACCGTGCTGAATCTGGATTATCCCAGCAAGCCCGGACTCAGCGCCGACCAGCTGAAAAAAGAGGCCGACGCAATACTGGACGGTGCCGCGGACATGGGGTACAACGC
Source organism: Oscillospiraceae bacterium (assembly GCA_009777255.1). Classification (GTDB taxonomy): domain Bacteria; phylum Bacillota; class Clostridia; order Oscillospirales; family UBA929; genus WRMG01. The sequence goes on from WRMG01000010.1 coordinate 5,364, forward strand.
GGTCATTCTGCAAGTCCGCCCCACGACCGACGCGTTTTACAAATCCTCGATCTTCCCGTGGTCAAGCTACCTGACCGGCGCGCAGGGCACGGCCCCCGCCGGCGGCTTCGACCCGCTTGAATACTGGGTGGAGCAGGCGCACGCGCGCGGCCTTCAGCTGCACGCGTGGATAAACCCGTTCAGGATAACGCAGGGCAGCGCGACCAACAAACAGCACGACCTTGCAAAGCTCGCCGCAAACAACCCCGCGAGAAAGAACCCGGGCTGGACCGTCGCGCATCCCGACGGAAGGCTGTACTTCAACCCCGGCATCCCCGAGGTAAGACAGCTGATCATAGACGGCTGCGTCGAAATAGTCAAAAATTATAAAGTAGACGGCATCCACTTCGACGACTATTTCTATCCCGGCGCCGACTTTGCCGACGACGCGGCATACGCCAAATACGGCTCCGGCTACTCAAGCAAAGCCGAATGGCGGCGCGGCAACGTAGACAAATTAATTCAGGATACGCATAAAGCCGTAAAGGCCGCGAGGGCCGACGCCCAGTTCGGCGTGTCGCCGTTCGCTATATGGGCGAACAAGTCCACAAACGCGCTGGGCAGCGACACAAACGGCTTCCAGTCATATGTAAGCCAATACGCCGACTCGCGCAAATGGGTAAAAAACAACTGGATGGACTATGTTGCCCCGCAGATATACTGGAACATCGGCGCGACCAACTCCGATTACGCAAAACTGCTGCCATGGTGGGTTGACGTTGTCAAGGGCACAAACGTCAAGCTCTATATCGGCACGGCTATCTACCGAGTGGACGAGGCAAAAAACGCGGATAACGCGTGGTACGACGGTCAGGAGATAGCGCGTCAGGCGGAGCTTAACGCCAAATACCCCGAGGTCGGCGGCGTTATCCATTTCAGATACGCCACGCTTAAAAACAGCGCCGTAAAAGAAGTGGTGTCGATGATATTCGACTCGCCGCGCCCCGCCGCCCCTCCCTCCGTCCCCGTCGCCGACGAGTTCAAAATGCCGCAGATACAGCTCGGCAGGCTGGCCGTCGGCAGACCCACCTCCGCCTCGCTGACAACGGGCGAAACGGCGTACTATATACTCGGCACCTGCGACCCGGGTAAAAAGCTCTTCGTCAACGGCAAAGAGGTCGAGGACATATCTAAAGAGGGCTTCTTCGGCTTCCACGCCAACCTCAGCGTCGGCGACAACGCGTTCAGATTCACTCAGGAGGGCCAAACGCCCGTCACCGTTACCCTGACAAGAAAGGCCGCGACGGTCACGCCCGCCTCGCCGATGAGTACGGTTGACATCGCCGCGGGCTCGGTGTTCCCAAGAACGGCCGACGAGTACCGCAGACCCGGCGAAACAGTCACACTCAGCTGTACCGCTCCGATCGGCGCGGCGGTCAAGGTGACGATAGGCGGCCGGACCCATGACATGACTCCGGCGGCGAAAACAGCCCCCGGCACGGGCGCCTACCCGACAACGTATACCTATCAGTATACATTTCCCGCCACAAGCACGACGGGCAGGCTGGTCAACATCGGGACCCCGAAATACACGATGACATACGGCGGCAGAAACTACTCCCGCGACGCGGGCGGCGCGCTGATCTCCATAACGCCCGGAACGCCGTTTTATGCCGCCGTCGCCTCCGGCGACGCGTATATGTTCCCCAACTCCTCGACTACCGGCGGGCCAAAGGCCGAGCTGGTAAAGGGCCAGCGTGACTATATCACGGGCGTCGCGGGCAACGGCGACTGGATACGCCTCGCCGTCGGCGGCTGGGTGCAAAGCTCCGATGTCAGCATTATCAAAGACGAAACCTCGGCGCTCAGAAGCGAAATCAGCTCCGCCTCATATACAGTCGGCGCCAAGACCGACACGCTCGCGCTGAAAACGGGCAGCCTGACGGCCACGGATATTGAGTTTGACGGCAAAACGCTTGTCTATACCGTTTCAAACTCGGCCTCCGCGCCGAGGGTAACGCTTCCCGGCAGCGCCGTTGTAACCAATATAAAATCCGAAACGGCAAACGGCGCGGCAGTCTACACGCTGACCGTGGGCGACCGTTTCGACGGCTATTACCTCACGGCGGAGGGCGATACGCTGACGCTTAACCTGAAGCGCCGCCCAAGGGCGCAGACGGGCGATAAGCCGCTGACCGGCATAAGCATACTGCTCGACCCCGGCCACGGCGGAACCGACACGGGCGCGATAGGCCCGCTGGGAGCGCGGCTGGCCGAGAAACATATAAATATAGCGCTCGCTTATAAACTCAAGGCGATACTGGAGGAACAGGGCGCGGCGGTTACGCTTTCGCGTGCGGGCGACACCTTGCCGTCGCTCGGCGACCGCGTGGAGCAGTCGCGCGAGCTGCGCGCCGATATGTTTATTTCGATGCACGCGAACAGCGTCGCCGAAAGTACGAACTCGTCAAATATCAGAGGGTTCGAGGCGTTTTACCGCAACAACGCGGGCAAAAAGCTGTCCGACCTGCTGGTAAGCACGGTCAAGGCCGATCCGGTCTACGGCAACCGCTCGTCAAAGCAGTCCAACTTCTTCGTCCTCCGCCCGACATGGGCGCCGTCGGCGCTGATCGAAACGGGCTTTGTCAGCAACGTGGGCGATTTCAGCCGCCTTGTAAGCGAGGACGAGCAGTATAAGCTGGCGTCGCTGCTGGCGTCCGCGATAGTGAAATATTTCAGCTGATGCCGGATATTCTCGGGTTAAAAGGGGTCGGGGCGGCGCGCGCGAAAGCGTTTGCCCGCCTCGGCCTGAACACGACGCTTGATCTGCTGCGCTACTATCCCGCCGGCTACGAGGACAGAACGAATATATTGGACATCCGCTCGCTTCTGCCCGGCCTCTCCTGCTGCGTGCGCGCCATGGTTGCCGAAACGCCGCGCGAATCCCGCGTAAGGGACGGCCTGTCGCTTACGAAACTTACAGCCGTCGATGAAACCGGACGGCTGTTTCTCACGTTCTTCAATTCGCCCTATGTCAAAAACTCTCTGGTACAGGGCAAAACATACGTATTCTACGGTAAAATAGAGGTAAACGGCGGCCGCGTCTGCATGACGAATCCGGTGTTCGAGCCGGAGAGCCGCCAGGGCGCGGCGACAGGCCGCGTCGTCCCCGTATACGGGCTTACAAAGGGGCTTACCCAGTATAACCTCCGCTCCGCCGTCGAACAGGCGTTGGAACGCCACGAGGTTTCGCGTGACGACCCGCTGCGGCAGATACACGCCCCCGACGATATGGAGAGCCTGCAAAACGCCCGCGACACGCTGGCGTACAACGAGCTGTACGCCCTCGCGCTAAAGCTGGCCAAGCTGAAAAGCGAACGCATGGCAAAAACGGGCCATATCTTTCCGCCGCTGGACGCCGGCGAATTTGAGGATTCGCTGCCGTTCAAGCTGACCGGCGCTCAGCGCGGAGCCATAGCCGAAGTGGGGAACGAGCTGTCGAGCGGCACGTTAATGGCGCGCCTGATACAGGGCGACGTCGGCTCGGGTAAAACCATGATAGCCGCTTACGCGGGGCTTCGCGCGTGCCGCGGCGGCTTTCAGGCAGCGCTCATGGCGCCGACCGAGCTGCTCGCCGCGCAGCATTACGCCACGTTAAAGCCGCTGCTTGACAAATGGGGCGTCGTGTCATGCCTGCTGACCGGACGCATAACACCGGCGAACAAGGCCAAACTACACAGAGAGATTGCCGGCGGGGATATTGAGTTTATCGTCGGCACACACGCGCTCATCTCAAAAAACACAGTGTTTTCAAACCTCGCGCTTATCATCACCGACGAGCAGCACCGCTTCGGCGTTTCCCAGCGCGAAACGCTCCAGTCAAAAGGCAGAGACGCCCACACGCTGTACATGTCGGCGACTCCCATACCGCGCACGCTTGCGCTTTTGCTGTACGGCGAGCTGGACGTGTCGGCGCTGAACGAGCTGCCCCCCGGCAGAACGCCCGTGAAAACCTACGCCGTAAACGAGGGGTACAGGGAGCGTATAAATAAATTCATAGAAAAAACCGTGACCGGCGGCGGCCAAGTGTTTGTCGTATGCCCCGCCATCGGGGAACAGGACGCCGCCGACATAGCCGACGTCGGCACGGTACACGCCCGCCTCTCCGCCGCTTTTCCGAGGTTCGGGGTCGGGCTGGCCCACGGCAGGCTCAAGCAAAAGGACCGCGCGGCCGTTATGGCCAGCTTTTCAAACGGCGAAATCCCCATACTCGTAGCCACCACCGTCATAGAGGTGGGAGTGGACGTGCCCAACGCCAACCTCATGGTAGTGGAGAACGCCGACCGCTTCGGGCTGGCGCAGCTGCACCAGCTGCGCGGGCGCGTCGGACGCGGAAAACGCGAATCGTTCTGCGTGCTGTTCGGCGGCGGCGCCGGAGAGCTGGCGGCAAAACGGCTTAAAATACTGGAAAATTCCAACGACGGCTTTGAAATAGCCGAGCTGGATTTGCAGCTCCGAGGTTCCGGCGATTTCTTCGGCACCCGTCAGCACGGCCTTCCCGAGCTGAATCTCCCCCGAGGCTATAATATCTCCGTTATACAAAAAGCCCGCGCCGACGCGGAACGCAGCCTCCGCGGTTTGTAGGGCGCGATGCCATCATCGCGCCGCGCCCCCATTCCGCGGCGCTTCTAAAAGGAGAACACTATGCGCATAATACGCTATCTCTTCGCGGGCGGCTGTACAACGCTGGTCAACTTCGCGCTGTACACGCTGCTGACGCGCGCCGCCGGAATGGACGCGAACATCTCAAACATCGTTGCGGTCGTCTGCTCCGTGCTGTTCGCCTACGCGATAAACAAACTGTTCGTGTTCCGCTCAAAAGCCGAAAACCCCCGCGCGCTGCTGCGGGAGTTCATTTCATTCGCCGGCGCGCGCGGCATGACCATCGCGCTCGACGTCGCGGGCCTGTATATATTCCATACGCTGCTCGGGCTTTACGACATCGCGGTAAAGGCGGCGCTCGTAATCATCGTCGTTATACTAAACTATGTCATATCGCGCTTCTTTGTGTTCAAAACATAAGGGCGGGGTTTTCCCCCGCCCGTTTGCGCGTTCTCCCCTCTAACGGAGGGATTTAGTTCAATATCGCCTTTTCCGTTTCTTTGTCAAACAGATGTATCTTCTTCGAGTCAAACGCGACCTTTACCTTGTCGCCGGCGCGCGTTTTGGATCTGGGCGATACGCGGGCTGTGATCTGGCGGCCTTCGCAGTGCATATAAAGGTACGTTTCGGAGCCCATCAGCTCGACGACCTCAACGCCCATCTCGACCTGCGAGTCGGGGAACTGCGAAAGGAAGACTTCCTCGTCGTGAATATCCTCGGAGCGGATACCCATAATGACCGTCTTGTCTTTATAGGCCAGCACCTCGGGACGGCGGCCGGTGACCTCGGGCAGCGTGACCGACGAGTTTCCGAATATGAGCTTTGTGACTCCGCCGTCGTCTTTTAATTCACACTCGATAAAGTTCATCTGCGGCGTCCCCATGAAGCCTGCGACAAACAGGTTGATCGGCGATTCATAAAGCACCTGCGGCGCGGCGACCTGCTGTATAAAGCCGTCCTTCATAACGACTATACGGGTACCCATCGTCATGGCCTCGGTCTGGTCATGCGTAACGTAGATAAACGTCGTGGCAAGGCGCTGATGCAGCTTCGTGATCTCCGTACGCATCTGGGCGCGCAGCTTTGCGTCAAGGTTGGAAAGCGGCTCGTCAAGCAGGAAGACCTTCGGGTTACGGACAATGGCGCGTCCGAGCGCGACACGCTGGCGCTGGCCGCCGGACAGAGCCTTGGGCTTGCGGTCAAGCAGATGCGAGATTTCCAAAACCCTCGCGGCTTCCTCGACGCGGCGCTTGATCTCGTCCTTGGGCGTCTTGCGCAGCTTCAGGCCGAAAGCCATGTTCTCAAATACGGACATATGCGGGTAAAGCGCGTAGTTCTGGAACACCATCGCTATGTCGCGCTCCTTGGGCGGCACCTCGTTTACGAGGTTGCCGTCTATGTACAGCTCACCCTCGGTGATCTCCTCAAGACCGGCGACCATACGCAGGGTGGTGGACTTTCCGCAGCCGGAGGGACCTACAAGAACAACAAACTCCTTGTCCTCGATCTCAAGGTTAAAATCGGTGACTGCGGTTACGTTGCCGGGATAGCGTTTATAAAGCCCTTTCAGGTTAAGATTTGCCATTTGGTGAATACCTCCTATAATGTATTGGGGAATAACGATTTTCTGATTAACATATTACCATACAAACACGGATTTGTATAGTCATTAACATTCACAAAAATTTTATACGGATTTGTGCATTTCTAACAAAACTTACGCGCCCGCACCGTTTGACAAACCGTAACATAAGGTGTATAATCCACACAGCTATCTGTTATCTGTACTCTGTAATCTGTCATCTGAAAAAAGGAGCCTGCCGACAATGAAAAAAGCCGCTCTTGTCATGCTCGCGCTTATGCTGCTGTTCTCCGGCTGTTCAAAAACGCCCGAGGAACCCGAACCGGAGCCGCCTCCCGAGGTCACCCCCGCGCCCACCCCGACGCCAACGCCCACTCCGACGCCGGAGCCGACGCCCGAGCCTGTTGACTACGGCGCTATGAACCCGCTGAACGGGCTGCCTCTGGCCGAAACCCACATCAGACGCCGCCCCGTCGCGGTCATGTATAACAACATAAAGGCCGCGCTGCCGCTTATGGGCATCTCAAAGGCTGACCTTATTTACGAAGCTCTGGCCGAGGGCGGCATCACGCGCATCGTCGGCATGTTCAAGGACACGTCGGAGGTGCAGGTCATCGGCACCGTGCGCAGCACGCGCGCCTATTACCTTGACATAGCGCAGGGGCACGACGCGCTGCTCATGCACGTCGGCTACAGCGAGGAGGCGCGCCTGCTCATCCGCGACCGCGGCCTGTACACGCTTAACGGGCTGCTGGGCGGCTTCCCGTTTTTCTACCGCGACGACGACCGCCGCAGGTCGGCGGGCCTTGAACACAGCATGATGGCAAGCGGCGCCGATGTGGAAACCTTTTTAACCGAACATAAAACCGCGCGCGTATTATACGATGAGGATTACGATCCGTACAGCCTGCTTTTCGCCGATCCGGAAACGCCGGAACGCGGCGAACCGGCGAAAACGGTCGGCGTAACGTTTTCGAACTATAAAACCGGCCTGTTTGAGTATTTCGAGGAGGACGGGCTGTATTATGTCTCCCAGTACGGCAATCCGATGACCGACGGCTCCGACAGTTCCCAGGTCACGGTCAAAAACGTGCTGGTGCTGCGCGCCGAGGTGTCGCCCGTACCCGGCGACAGGGAGGGGCGGCTCAGAACGAAGCTGACCGGCACCGGCGAGGGCATTTATATAAGCGGCGGCAAAGCGGAGGAAATACAGTGGAGCAAAGAGTCCCCCGCCGACCCGTTCGTCTACGCTCTGCCGGACGGCGAACCGCTGGCCCTCGCCCCCGGCGTAACCTACATCAATATCGTGCCGTTAACCGCCAAAATCGAAATTTCGTAATCTTTATTGACACTTCCGCCGGATTATAGTATCATTATTACATCGCGGCAGCGTCCGCCCGCCGCCCTCGCGGCGGCCCCCCGAAAACGAAAGGATGAACGCATATGAAACGCTCGGCCGTCAACAGTATAATAAAAAACTTTGAGAAAATCATAGAAAAGCACGGCTTTGTCCTGCCCCCGTTCTGCCGGTGGACGCCGGACGAGTGGCAGGCCAAAGGCCGCGAGTACGACGAAATACGCGACAACATGCTCGGCTGGGACGTAACGGACTACGGCAAGGGCGACTTTGAAGACACCGGCCTCGCGCTGATAACACTGCGGAACGGCAGCTATAATAATTCCAAATACCCCAAGCCTTATGCGGAAAAGCTGCTCCTTTCACAGGAAAATCAGATAACGCCCATGCACTTCCATTTCAATAAAATGGAGGACATAATAAACCGCGGCGGCGGCAACCTGATGATAGAGCTTTACAACTCAACGCCGGACGGAGCCTTTGCGGACACCGACATACGCGTCCTGTCCGACGGGCGCTCCTATACCGTCCCCTCCGGCACGGTCGTGCGCCTTACGCCGGGCGAGAGCATCACGCTGTATCAGGGCCTTTACCACAAATTCTGGGCCGAGGAGGGGTTCGGCCCCGTGCTGATCGGCGAGGTGTCGATGTGCAACGACGACAAAACCGACAACAGGTTCTACAGCGAAGTCCCGCGCTTCAGCGTAATCGAAGAGGACGAGCCGCCGTACCGCCTGCTGTGCAACGAATATCCCGCCGCGAAATAAGGTTATTACAGCAAGGGCGGGGGGTTCGGCTCCCGCCCGCTTACATATACGCTAAGGCACGCTAAAGGGAGTGTGGCAATGCCTAACATGACACCGATGATGCGCCAGTATTTCAGTATAAAAGCTAAACACAAAGACTGCCTGCTGTTCTTCCGTCTGGGCGACTTCTACGAGATGTTCGGCGACGACGCGCGCCTCGCGTCGGGACTTCTGGGGCTCACGCTTACCACCCGCGACCGCGCCGTCGAAAACGCGGACGAGCGTATGCCCATGTGCGGCGTGCCCCACCACAGCGCGACCGGCTACATAGCAAAGCTAATCGCCGCGGGCCACAAGGTCGCCGTCTGCGAACAGACCGAAGACCCCGCGACCGCAAAGGGCCTTGTATCGCGTGATGTCGTGCGCATAGTAACGCCCGGCACCCTGCTCGACGGCGACATGATGGACGAAGCCTCCAACAACTACATCGCCGCCGTTTATAACGGGCTTGACAGCGCGGGTGTGTGCTTCGCGGACATATCCACGGGCACGGCGTACACCGCGCGCCTCAGCGGAACCGAGGAGGTAAAGAGCGAGCTCGCGCGCTTCAACCCGAAAGAGATAATCGAAACCACTGACTTCACCCCCGACGACGGCGCGGACCGCCCCTACGACCCCGTGGCATACGCCTTCGGCGACAAAATGTCCAAGCTGCTCAGCCAGCTCCCGCCCGCGCGAAAGGCCGTCGAAGCGCTGCTCGCCTATGTCCGCAGAACACAGAAGCAGGGCGGCGCGGCGCTGGGGATCCTGCACATCTATAACACCGGCGAATTTGTCGGGCTCGACGCCGCGGCGCGCCGCAATCTTGAGCTGACGGCCTCCCTCGCCGGCAAAAGGGAGACAAGCCTTCTGGGCGTGCTGGACCACACGCGCACGCCGATGGGCGCGCGCGTCCTGCGCTCCGACGTCGAAAAACCCCTGCGCGACCCGATAAGACTGGAGAACCGACTCTCCGGCGTCGAATATTTCTACAAGGACAGCATCGTCCGCTCCGATCTGCGCTCTCTCCTAAAGGGCTTCCCCGACATCGAAAGAATGGTCGGGCGCGCCGTATACGGGCGCTCCAACCCGCGCGAGGTGCGCGCGCTGGGCGACGCGTGCCTCAGGCTCGCCGGCATACGCGAGCTGCTCTCCGGCGCAGCCGCGCCGCTTATCCAGGAGCTTTACACCCGCGTAGACCCCATGGAAGACCTTGCCGGACTGATATGCGCCGCTCTGCTCGACCGCCCCGAAACCACCCAGAACGAGGGCGGCATTATCCGCGAAGGCTATCACCCCGAGGTGGACAGGCTGCGCGGCGTAAAGAACAACTCGCTCATCATGGTAGCCGATATGGAAACCGAGGAACGCGCCGCGACAGGCATAAAAAACCTCAAGGTAGGCTACAACCGCGTGTTCGGGTACTATATCGAGGTCACCAAGGTCAATATGCATCTGGTGCCCGAGCATTACATAAGAAAGCAAACCATCGCCAACGGCGAACGCTATATAACAAACAGCCTCAAAGACATGGAGAGTACAATCCTCTCCGCTCAGGAGCGGCTGAACAAGCTGGAGAGCGACCTGTTCGACGACCTGCTGCACCAGATAATCGAGGGCGTCGGCAGATTCAGGGGCACGTCCCGCGCCATAGCGCGGCTCGACGTCCTGCTGTCCCACGCCGAAGCCGCCGAGCGCGGCCGCTACACCCGCCCGGTAGTAGACCTCTCCGGCAAGCTGGAGATAACCGAGGGCCGCCACCCCGTAGTCGAGAAAATGGCGGCCGACAAGGTTTTCACCCCGAACGACGCCGAGCTGGGCTCGGAGGCCCCGATAATCATACTCACAGGCCCGAACATGGCCGGCAAATCCACATACATGCGCCAAATCGCGCTGATCACGATAATGGCCCACATCGGCAGCTTCGTCCCCGCGAGGGCGGCGCGTATCGGCATTGTTGACAGAATCTTCACGCGTATCGGCGCCCACGACGATCTGGCGGGCGGACGCTCAACCTTCATGGTCGAAATGTCCGAGGTCGCCGATATACTCAAAAACGCCACAGGCGACAGCCTGCTCATTCTCGACGAGATCGGGCGCGGCACCTCCACATACGACGGCATGGCCGTCGCCCGCGCCGTGCTGGAGCGCGTCGCCGGCAAAATCGGCGCCAAAACCCTTTTTGCCACGCATTACCACGAGCTGACGGAGCTAGAGGGCCAGCTTACGGGCGTCCGCAACTTCAACGTGGCGGTGCAAAGGCGCGGCGAAAGCATCGTTTTTCTGCATAAAATCATCCCGGGCGGCGCCGACGACAGCTTCGGCGTAGAGGTCGCGCGGCTGGCCGGGCTGCCGGACGAGGTCGTCGCCCGCGCCGGTGAGATATTAAAAGAGCTGGAGGGCAAATAATGCCTAAAATCCGCGCGCTGCCGCCGCATGTCGCCGACCTGATCGCCGCCGGCGAGGTTGTCGAGCGCCCGGCGTCGGCCGCAAAGGAACTGATAGAGAATGCCGTAGACGCGGGCGCGTCGTCCGTCGTCGTCGAGATAACCGGCGGCGGCTCTGTTTTCCTGCGCGTCACCGACGACGGCTCTGGCATGTCGCCCGAGGACGCGCAGACGGCGTTTCAGCGCCACGCCACAAGCAAGATAAGAACCGCCGAGGACTTAACGCGCATAAAAACGCTGGGGTTCCGCGGCGAGGCGCTGGCGGCCATAGCCGCCGTATCGCGCGTCGATCTGCTGACCCGCGAACAGGGCTCCGACTTCGGCACGGCCGTCCGCGCCGAGGGCGGCGCGATAACCGAGGCCTCACAGGCCGGCTGCCCGCTGGGCACAACGGTTATAATCAGGGACCTGTTCTACAACACCCCCGCCCGCCGCGCTTTCCTGAAAAAAGACAACTACGAGTCGCTTCAAATACAAAACGCCGTCGTCCGCGCGGCGCAGTCACGCCCCGACATCGCGTTTTCGTTTATGCGCGACGGGCGCGAGGAAATCCGCACCCCCGGCGGCGGCAGCCTGTCGGCGTGCCTGCACAGCCTGTGGGGCCGCGAAACGGCGTCAAACCTTATAAAAATCGAAACAAAACACCTCGGGGGCGCCCTTTGCGGCTATGCCGCGCGTCCGGCGATAACCCGCGGCTCCCGCGAAATGCAGTATTTCTTTGTAAACGGGCGCCCCGTGCGCTCGCGCTCGATGTACGCGGGACTGGAGGAGGCGTTCCGCCACGCCGTCCCGTCGGGCCGCCACCCCGTATGCTCGCTGCATCTGACCATATCCGAGGAGCTTTACGACGTCAACGTCCACCCCGCCAAGCTGGAGGTCAAATTCGCCAACGAACGCGCCGTCTACGAGATAATTAACCGCGGCGTCAGCGACGCCCTGTCCGAAAACCCCGAACACAAACGCTGGACCATAAACACGGGCACATCCCCCGCGCCTCCCGTAGGGCGCGACGCCCCCGACTCGCCGCCCGCAGACGGCGGGGAAAAATATAACGCCGTCCCGCCCCCTTTCGTAAAGGGGGTGCCGCCCGCAGACGGCGGATTTCCCTCCTACGCCAAAACCCGCGCAAACACCCTGACCGTGGAACAACCCTCCACACCCCCCGCCGCCCCGCCGCCCTATCCCGTAGGGCGCGACGCCCCCGGCGCGCCGTCCCCCGCCGGGCCGGGTGTTTTCCCTCCTGCCCAGCAAACACTCCCCCCCGCCCAAGATTTCCGCTATATCGGCGAAGCGCTGGGCGGCTTCCTCATAGTCGAACGGGACGACGCGCTGATACTGATCGACAAACACGCCGCGCACGAGCGCAAGCTGTTTGAACAGCTCGCCGCGAGCAGCGGCCCGCCGCTCTCCCAAATCCTGATAGCGCCCGCCGTCATAACGCTCGCGCCGCCCGAATGTGCCGTGATCCTTGAAAACGAGGGGATCGTCGCTGAAATAGGCTTTGAAATCTCGGAGTTCGGCGGCGCTTCTCTTGCGGTCCGCGCCTTGCCCGAGGGCGTCGATGTATCCGAAGCCGCGCCGATGCTCTCCGAGATCGCCGCTATCCTGAGGCGCGGCAAACGCGCCCCGTGGGAGGAAATCCGCGAATCCCTGCTCGAGATGATCGCCTGCAAGTCGGCGGTCAAAATCGGCCGCCGCCTCTCGGAGGAAGAGGCGCTGGAGGTCGTCCGCTGGGTGCTGAAGGACAACAACATATTCCACTGCCCTCACGGCCGCCCCGTCGCCGTCGTGATGACAAAAGAAGATATATACAAGCAGTTTTTAAGAGGATAAGGATATGGTACTGTGCGTCATCGGCCCCACGGCGTCGGGCAAAACGGCGCTGTCCGTTGAACTTGCGCTCAAATTCGGCGGCGAGGTAATCTCCTGCGACTCCATGCAAATCTACCGCGGCATGGACATCGGCACGGCAAAACCAACGGCAGCCGAGCGCAAAGGCGTGCCGCACCATATGATAGACGTTTGCGATCCCTCCGAGCCGTATTCGGCGGCGCGTTACGCCCGCGAAGCCTCGGCGTGCGCGGACGATATACTGAAACGCGGCAGGCTCCCTGTAATCACCGGCGGCACGGGCCTTTACCTGAACGCGCTGCTGTACGGCATACACCGCGCCGAGGGCAGCGCCGGACTCCGCGAGGATATACAGCGCCGCAATGACCTGCACACCGAACTGTCCAACCTTGACCCCGCCGCCGCCGCCAGACTGCACCCCAACGACAAACGCCGTATCGTCCGCGCTCTGGAGGTATATTATTCAAGCGGCAGGCCCATATCCGAACACCACGAGGAGTCGAAAAAAATCCCGCCCCGCTGGAAAACGCTGATCATCGGCATCCGTTTCGCCGACCGCGCCGAGCTGTACGAACGCATAGAGCGGCGCGTTGACCGTATGCTGGAGCTGGGGCTGCCCGAAGAGATAAACGCCCTGCTGAGCCGCGTCCCGCCGCCCTGCCATACCGCGCTTCAGGCCATAGGCTACAAGGAACTCGGCGACGCGGAGGCCATAAAACGGAACACCCGCCGCTACGCCAAGCGCCAAATGACATGGTTCGGCAAAATGCCGGATGTGCAGTGGATAGACTTCTCGGAAAATATTCTTGGCGAGGCGTCAAAAATCGCCGAAATCGCCGGTTTACATAAGCTATAATATATGATATAATGCAATTGCGGTCCGCGTTTTCCCTGCCCTCTTTCGTAAAGAGGGTGGCCCCGCAGGGCCGGGTGTTTTATACGAACCCCTCCGCGGGGAGTTGCCGTAATCGGAAGAGGTGATAAAAATGATTAAACAGACCAACCATCAGGATACCTTCCTCAACTACGCGCGCAAAGAGCATGTGCCGGTCACAATGTTTCTTGTCAGCGGGTTTCAGATCAAAGGCACCGTTAAAGGCTTCGACAACTTTACGGTGGTAATGGACTCCGAGGGGCGGCAGCAGCTTATCTACAAGCACGCCATCTCGACGATCGTGCCCGCGCGCCCGATCCCGCTCAACCTCGACGACAGCGCCGCCGGACTTGTATGAAACGCTCGTGGATACTGTCCTTCGTCTCGTTCCTGTTAGTGGGCTTCGTGACCGTCTACATGGGGTATCATATCATCACGGCGCTCGCCGACCCGCTAAGAACCGTCGAGGCCGTGGTTTTCGTGATAGAGGACGTGATCCCCGCCAACGGCTGGTTCACGCGTGACGAGGAGCTGATTACGCGCGCGGACGGCATAACGATGCCGGCGGTGAAAAACGGCGAACGCCTCGCAAAGGGCGACACGGCGTTCTACATATACCAAAACCGCGCCGCTATCGAGCTTGCCGACAGCCTTTCCGAGCTGAGCCGCCGTATCGGCGATATGGAATACGTCGCCGAGCATACGGCGGCGAACATCGACGTGTCGCAGCTGGACAGGCTTATTTACGCGCGCGTCACGGACATGCTTAACGCCCGCGACTCCGGCGACCGCGTGTCCGTGCTGGACCAAGGGCTGGAGTTTAAGTCGCTGGTATTCAGGAGAGAACACACGTACGGGCGCGGCGCGGATCTCAGCGATACGCTGACGGGGCTTAAAGCGCGCGAACGCGCCCTCCGCGCCGAGCGTGAAACGGCGGTGTCGGACATAAAAGCCGAGCGCTCCGGCATATTCACCACCGAGGTAGACGGCTTCGAGGAGGTTTTCACCATGGCCTCCCTCGACGATATAACGCTCGCCGTATTCCAAAACCCGCCGGGCGACGCCGCCCTCGTGCGTGACAACATGGGCAAACAGGCGGACGGCTTCTCATGGGGCCACATAATCTCAATCCCCGAGGACGACGCCCGCTTCCTCAAAGAGGGCCAAGCCCTCACCCTGCGCTTTACCGACTCCGCCCGCACAACGGTGGACTTCAGAATAAGGCGCATACATTTTGAAGAAGGCCAGGCGCTCATATCACTCACGGCAAACACCAACAAAGCCGAGTTTATCAACACAAGACGCCTGCCCAGCGACGTCATACTGGACACATACAGCGGCCTGCGCGTCCCCAAAGAGGCGATACGGCTGAACGCGGACGGACGCACGGGCGTCTACTGCCTCATGGGCAGCCGCGCCGTGTTCAAGCCCGTAGACATAATCAGCGAACGCGACAACTACTATCTGGCCGCGTTCGATCCGGTGACCGCGGGCGCGTCGCAGCTGCTGCCCGCCGATAAAATGATAATAGGCGCAAAGGATATATACGATGGGAAAGTATACTCGGACAATTAACGAAATCCACGAAAAAATAAAAACCGCCGCCGCCGGCCGCGAGCCCGGCGGCATAACGCTTGTAGCGGCGACAAAAACGCGCTCCGCCGGAGAGATTCAGGCCGCCATAGCCTCGGGTATCCGCGTCTGCGGCGAAAACCGCGTTCAGGAAATGCTGCGGAAAATCAAAGAGAACGCCTACCGCGGCGCCCAGCTGCACTTCATCGGACACCTGCAAACCAACAAGGTCAAAGACGTCGTGGGCCGCGTGTCGCTTATCCAGTCCGTTGATTCCCTAAAGCTGGCCCAGGCGATAGACAAAGCGGCGAAAGCCCTGAATATAAAGCAGGACATACTTCTGGAAGTCAAGCTCGGCGGTGAGCCGAATAAAAAAGGATTCCCGCCCGACGAATTGTCGGATATTGTAAAAATAATCACACGATTTGAGAATATTGTGGTCAGGGGGCTAATGACTATACCACCTGTTGGGTCTGACGAACATCCGGTTATAAAATATTTTCAACAATTACATAAAATTTATGTTGACATAACACCAAAATTATTGGATAATGGTCATAATCACATCTTGTCCATGGGGATGAGCGGCGACTATGAATACGCCGTATCCGCCGGAGCTACGATGGTGCGGGTCGGTTCGGCTATTTTTGGCGAGCGCTTATAATTTTTTAGTGGAGGGACACAAAAATGGGTATCATAGACGGATTGCTCAGGCTTACCAGACCTTATACAGAGGACGACGACGAAGGCATCGAGATAGTTTCGCGGCCCGCGAGAAACGAACCCGACTATTCGGCGGACACAAAAAGCGGAAAGGTGGTCAAGATACATACCACAACGCAGCTTCAGGTCATGCTGATGAAACCCGACAGGTTTGAAAGCGCCGCCGAGGTTGCCGACCATCTGCGCGAAAAGCGCACCGTCGTACTGAACCTGGAATCCGCCAACAAGGAGATCTCGCGCCGCCTTATCGACTTTTTAAGCGGCGTGGCCTACGCGCAGGAGGGCAAGATCAAAAAGGTCGCAAACTCCACATATATAATAACGCCTTACAACGTCGATATACTGGGCGACCTGCTCGACGAACTAGAAAGCTCCGGCATGTACTTCTGACAATGAACAATTAACAGTTAACAATGAACAATTATTGTGATTTTAATTGTTAATTGTACATTGTTCATTGTTAATTGACCGACTGGGGGTGAAGATTTGCTTACGCCGCAGGAATTACAGGGCAGAACCTTTGAAAAAGCGATTTTCGGCGGATACGATATGGACGGCGTGGACAAGTTTCTCGAAACGGTCACCGCCGACTATACTTCTCTTTTTAAGGAAAACGCCACGCTGAAAAACAAGCTGAAGGTTCTGGTGGACAAAATAGAGGAATACCGCAGCGTTGACGACGTGATGCGCCAAATGGCGCTCAAAGCGCAGAAAGAGTCAACCGAGGTGATTGAGCGCGCCCAAAAACAGGCCGAGGAGCTGATCTCATCGGCTCACATAGCCGTCTCCGACCACAAGCGCGGCATCCGCTCCGAGATAGAACGGGAGGAGGCCCGCCTCGACTCGGTCAAGCGGGAGACAATCAAATTCGTCAGCCATCTGCGCGAGCTTTACACTAAAGAGATCGAGCTGCTCGCCGCCATACCCTCGCTGCCCGTCGATGAAACCCCCAAGTCAAAACGCCAAAACACCGCCGCCGCCGCCGCAAAGGACATAGACGACTCGGTACAGGCGGAAATAGCCAAAAACATCGAGAGCGAGGTTAAACCCGAGTCTGCCGCCTCTCCGCCGCCACCGCCCGCCGAGAGCGGCGGGGAAGAACCGTTGCTGCCGTCCGAAGCCAAGACATACGAGGTTCAGTTCGGAAGTGGCGGCGAATCCGACCTCTCCGACATCTGGAAGCCCGAGGAGGACACCGTGGCGCCCAAGCCCCGCACAAACTTCGACGATTTGGAAATGGAGTTCGGCCCTAACTACAAAAACTGAACGCGTGGGCGGGTTATATCCCGCCCATCGAAAAAAATAACGCAGGGGCGGGGTTCCATCCCCGCCCGTCGTAAAATTCAGGGAGAAATTATTATGGACTACAATGCCACCCTGCACCTGCCCAAGACCGAGTTCCCCATGCGCGCCGGCCTGCCCAAGCGCGAACCCGTCCAGCTGAAAGAGTGGGAGGACGCGGGCGCCTATGAGAGAATAATGGAGCGGAACGAGGGCAAGCCCCTCTTTATTTTGCATGACGGCCCTCCATACGCCAACGGCGACATCCACATCGGGACCGCTATGAACAAGATACTGAAGGATATAATCATCCGCTATAAAAACATGACGGGCTGCAAAGCGCCGTACGTCCCCGGCTGGGACACCCACGGCCTGCCCATCGAGAGCGCGATGCTCAAAAAGCACAAGCTGGAGGATGTCTCAACCGCCGAGTTCCGCGACAAATGCCGCGAATTTGCCGAAACCTTTGTGGACAGGCAGCGCGAGCAGTTCAAGCGACTGGGCGTCATGGGCGAATGGGACGACCCGTACCTGACCTACAAGCCCGAGTACGAGGCGGTCCAGATAGAAGTGTTCGGCGAAATGGCGAAAAAAGGCTATATCTACAAAGGGCTCCGGCCCGTTTACTGGTGCGCCCGGGACAAGACGGCGCTGGCCGAGGCCGAGATAGAATATAAAGACGTCGGCAACGAATCCATCTACGTCGGCTTCAGGCTAAAAGACGACAAGGGCAAGCTCTCGCGCTATTTCCCCGCCGATAAAATCAGCTTTATCATATGGACGACCACGACATGGACGCTGCCCGGCAACCTCGCGATCTGCCTCAACCCCGAGCTGGATTACATTTTGGTAAAATCCGGCGAAGAGGCGTATATAATCGCCAAAGAGCTGCTCGGCCCCGTCAAGGAAGCCATCGGCTGGGACGGCGCGGAGATTCTCACAACGCTGAAAGGCGCGGAGCTTGAATACATGACCGCCCGCCACCCGTTCTACGACCGCGAAAGCCTTGTCATTCTCGGCGAACATGTCACGGCCGACAGCGGCACGGGCTGTGTGCATACCGCGCCCGGCCACGGCGCCGACGACTTCTATATCGGCCGGAAATACAATCTGCCGGTCGTCACGCCCGTCGATAACGGCGGCGTCATGACCGCCGACGCGGGCGAGTTTGCCGGCATGTTCTACGCCAAGGCGCAAAAGGCAATACTGGAAAACCTACGGGCCTCCGGCGCGTTGCTGGCGCAAAAGCATATCGAACACAGCTACGCCCACTGCTGGCGCTGCAAAAGCCCCATACTGTTCCG
Organism: Oscillospiraceae bacterium; assembly: GCA_009777255.1. Lineage (GTDB taxonomy): Bacteria > Bacillota > Clostridia > Oscillospirales > UBA929 > WRMG01. The sequence goes on from WRMG01000010.1 coordinate 23,781, forward strand.
CGCGACCGAGCAGTGGTTCGCCTCGGTAGACGCGATGAAGGAACGCGCGATCGAGGAGATCGGCAAAATCAAATGGATGCCCGCGTGGGGCGAGGAGCGCATGACCTCCATGATACGCGAACGCAGCGACTGGTGCATCTCGCGCCAGCGCAAATGGGGCGTGCCGCTGCCTATATTCTACTGCGAAAGCTGTAACAAGCCGCTGATAAACGACGCGTCGATAAAAGCCGTCGCGGACCTGTTCCGCGAAAAAGGCTCAAACGCGTGGTACGAAACCGCCGCCGCAGACATACTGCCGCAAGGCACCGCCTGCGAATGCGGGCACACGTCGTTCTGTAAGGAAACCGACATCATGGACGTTTGGTTCGACTCGGGCAGCTCCCACGCCGCCGTGCTGAAAGCAAGGGATAACCTCAGACACCCCGCCGACCTCTACCTCGAGGGCAACGACCAGTACCGCGGGTGGTTCAACTCATCACTGCTGGTATCCGTCGCGGTGTTCGGCAGCGCCCCGTACAGACAGGTTATCTCCAGCGGCTGGACGGTGGACGGCGAGGGCAGAAAAATGTCAAAATCCCTGGGCAACACGGTATCTCCCATAGACGTCGTTAACAAATACGGCGCCGACATCCTGCGCCTCTGGGTATCCTCGGCGAACTATCAGGAGGATATGCGCATATCCGACGCCATGTTCGCCCAGCTCAGCGAGAGCTACCTGAAAATCCGCAACACGGCGCGCTTCCTGCTCGGCAACCTCGCGGGCTACAACCCCGCCGACCCCGTGCCGCTCTCTGAAATGCTGCCGCTCGACCGCTGGGCGCTGTCAAGGCTCAACGACCTGACGCAAAAGGTAAACGCCGCCTATGACAACTACACCTTCTACACGGTCTACCACGCTCTGCACAACTTCTGCGTAACGGATCTCTCGAACTTCTACCTCGACATAATAAAGGATCGGCTTTACTGCGACGGGGGCCTGCCGCGCAAATCCGCGCAGACCGCGCTGTATATGCTGCTGGGCGGCCTTACGCGCCTGATGGCGCCGATCCTCTGCTTCACCGCCGACGAGATATTCTCATACACCCAAACGGCGGATGATACCCAGAGCGTATTCCTGACGGACATGCCGCGGTATGACGAAAGCCTGAAGCTCTCGGCGGAACAGGCGCTGTTCTGGGACAAAGCCATCGAACTGCGTGACGCCGTAAATCTGGAGCTGGAGAAGAAACGCGCGGACAAGGTCATCGGCAAGGCGCTGGAGGCGCATGTCACACTCACGCTGGACGCCGCCTCATACGAGCTGTTTAAGGACGCCGACCTGAAAACCATCCTGATAGTATCACAGGTAACGCTCAAAAAGGGCGAAGCCGTTGAGATTGTGGTGGAACGCGCCGGCGGCGAAAAGTGCGCGCGCTGCTGGTGCTTCGGCGGCGATGTAACAGACGGCCTGTGCCCCCGCTGCACGGGGATGGTAAAAGAGAAATAACTAACACCCCCTAATAAGCATTTTCTGCGCCGGCGCGCTCTGAGGCTGTGGCAAGCGTCCCGTCTTTGCAGGGCGAAAGGTTAAAGAGAGGAAAGAACGGCGTGAGGGAATTGCTCGCAAGAAAAAAGATGCGGTTACAGGATTATGATTATTCAAGCGCCGGATATTATTTCATTACGATATGCGTTAAGGACAAATATGAGCTGTTGGGCAAGGTGGTTGTAGGGGCGACCGTCCCCGGTCGCCCGCAAACCTTTCCATATGTTGAATTATCTGAAATAGGACAGGTTGTTGACATAGCGATAAACCACAATAACCGGAATCACGTTTCTGTTCCTAAATATGTTATAATGCCGAATCATATCCATATGATATTGATTTTGGGACAGGAAGCGGGCAACCGGGGACGGTCGCCCCTACAAGGAATTGTGCGTAGTATGAAGGCGTACATAACAAAACAAATCGGATATTCGATATGGCAGAAATCATTCCACGACCATATAATCCGAAACGAAGAAGAATACAGACGCATATGGCGGTATATAGATGAAAACCCAGTGAAGTGGGAGGAGGATTGTTATTTTGTCGGATAAAAATATATCCTTAATAAAAATGATAAAACGTTATCTCATCTGCCTTTTGGGCATAGCCGGCATTATCGCGCTGGACCGCTGGCTGAAAGGCTGGAGCGCCGAGAATTTACAAGGAGCGGGAGGCCGCGGGCTTATCCCCAATATAGTCGGGCTGAGATACGCGGAGAACCGCGGCGCGGCGTTCGGGATATTGCCGAATATGCGCTGGGCGTTTGTAATACTGGGAGCGGCCGTTATCGCCGCCGTCGTCTGGTTTGTTATCAAAGAGCGGGTGAAAAGCCCGTTTCTGCTGGCCGGGCTGACGCTGGTGGTTGGCGGCACGCTGGGGAACCTGATCGACCGCGCTCTGGACGGCTTTGTCGTGGACATGTTCGAGTTTTTGTTTGTCAGCTTCGCCATATTCAATGTCGCGGATATTGCGCTGACATTCGGCGGGATAATCACATGCCTGTTTATTTTAGTCAAGAAGCCGATATAGGCGAGCGTATCGACGTTTATCTGGCGCGCGGCGGGACTCTTTCCCGAAGCGCGCTTGCGCGTTTGCTGAAAGGCGGCGGCGTCCTCGTAAACGGCAGGCCCGTGCAGAAAAGCTACCGGCTAAGCGGCGGCGAGGAGATTGCCGTCAATATCCCCGAACCCGCGCCGTCCGCCGCGAAGCCCGAAAACATACCGCTGGATATTCTCTACGAGGACGGGCATTTGCTGGTGATCAACAAGCCGCGCGGGCTTGTGGTGCATCCCGGATCGGGCAATCCGACGGGCACTCTGGTAAACGCGCTTTTGAACCATTGCGGGGAGGAGTTATCGGGTATCGGCGGCGTAACGCGCCCGGGCATAGTGCATAGACTGGATAAGGATACGCCGGGACTTATGCTTGCCGCGAAGAACGATTTCACTCATAACGCGCTGTGCGCCGCCCTGCAAAGACGTGAGATAACCCGCAAGTATATCTGTATTGTCAGGGGAACGCCGAAGCCCGAAAGCGGCGTTATTGAAGCCCCGATAGGCCGCCATCCCTCAAAGCGCACGCGTATGGCGGTTGTGCCGGACGGGCGGCCCGCGCTCACGCGTTACAGGCTTTTGGAGGAGTATTCCGGTTACAGCCGCGCCGAGTGTACTCTGGACACCGGACGCACGCACCAGATACGCGTGCATATGGCGCATATCGGGCATCCGATTCTGGGGGATCTGCTTTACGGCGGCGGCAAAGGCATAAACGGCTGGAACACCCAGATGCTTCAGGCGTATAAGCTGGGATTCAGGCATCCCGTGACGGGGGAGGAGCTGAAATTTGTCGCGGAATGTCTGTTCTGAATGTTTCACGTGAAACATTTATTTTACGGATTTGACAAACTTAGCTCAAAAATAGTATAATGATTTTCAATAATGGAGGTTAAAATTGAGGTACGCACAGTGGAGAACGCTTCCTGTAACGCAGAGCGGCTCGCTCGCCGCTTCTATTTTAGCCGCCCGGGGCATGACATGGAGCGACATATTGCCGCATGACCCGTTCGCGCTGCCCGACATGGAGAAGGCCGTCGAGAGGATAAAACGCGCCGTCGGGGCGGGCGAGAAAATAGCCGTTTACGGGGATTATGACGTGGACGGCGTTACGGCGACATGTATACTGACAGACTATCTGCGCTCGAAGGGCGCGGACTGCATCCACCATATCCCCGACAGGCGGGAGATGGGCTACGGGCTGCACACTTCGGCGCTGGAGCAGCTGAAGGCGCGGGGCGCCGCGCTGGCGGTCACGGTCGATGTGGGCGTTACGGCGTTTGAGGCGGCGGCGGCGGCGCGGGACATGGGGCTTGATTTGATAATAACCGACCACCATACCTGCCGCGATACGCTGCCGGACGCGGTTGCGGTCGTGAACCCCAAGCGGGCGGACAGCGTTTATCCCTTTTCGGAGCTTGCGGGGGCGGGGGTGGCGTTTAAGCTGGTCTGCGCGCTGGAGGGCGAAAATGAGGGCATGAGATATGCCGGGCTTGCCGCGCTGGGGACCGTCGCCGATCTCGCGCCGCTTGTCGATGAGAACCGGTATATCACGCGGCGCGGGCTGGAAACACTGGGGAAGCATATTGGCATATCGCGGCTGCTGGCGCTGAGCGGCAGGGAGAACAAGCCCGTGACGGCGGACACCGTATCATTTTTTATAGCGCCGCTGCTGAACGCGGCGGGGCGCATGAGCTCGGCGGATACGGCGCTTGAGCTTTTGCAGACGGACGACACGGAGCGCGCGCGGTATCTGGCGGCGGCGCTTAATGATTTTAACGAGCGGCGCAAGGAGATTGAGAATGTTATGATGCGTCAGGCGCTGGAGATGTGCGGCGACGGCGGCGGTACGGCGATCGTGCTGGCGCACGGGGACTGGCACCCTGGCATAACGGGCATAATGGCGTCGAAGCTGTTGGAGCGCTACAGGAAGCCCGTGTTTTTGATAACATACGACGGCGATAAGGCCAAGGGTACGGCGCGCTGTCCCAAGCATATGGATTTGACGGAGATGCTGGGCGGCTGCGGGGACACGCTGCTGGGGTTCGGAGGACACGCCGCCGCCGCCGGCTTCACGCTGGAAACGGCGCGCATAGAGGAGTTCGCGGAGGCCGCGCGGAACGCGGCGGCGTCGGCCGGGCAGCTGCCGCGCGAGGAAGCGCTGCTCATAGACGCGATAGTTTCGCCGTCCGAGATTAACCGGAGCAACGCCATGGAGATCGCGGCGCTGGGGCCGTTCGGCGCGGGGAACCCCGAGCCGGTGCTGCGGCTGGACCGCGCGTTGATCAGGCGGGTGATCCCGCTGAAGAACGGCAGGCATCTGCGGCTGGAGATAAGCGCCGGAGGCGTTAGCCGCAGCGTTGTGTGCTTCGGGTTTCAGGCTGACGGCTTTCCGTACAGGGTTGGCGATACGGTGGATCTGGCGTTTAAGCTGACGCTGAACGATTTCCGCGGGGAGACGAGCGCGCAGATGGAGCTTGCGGATATAAGATAAAAGGGGGGTGTACACTCAATGCCGGTAAATTATACGACGGGCAATGCCGAAACGGACAGGAAGCTGTTTGAGCGCTATGACGCGCTTGTCGAGGGCATCCGCGCTTATGCCCCGAATTTTGACGAGGAGCGGCTGGACGCGGCGTTTGAGTTTGCCGCAAAGGCGCATGCCTCCACGCTCCGCAAGGACGGCAGCCCGTATATAACGCATCCGCTTGAGGTGGCGATAATACTTACGGATATGTCGATGGATCTGGATACGATTATCGCGGCGCTTCTGCACGACGTTCTGGAGGATACGGGGTATACCTATAAGGATATAGTGTCGGCGTTCGGAGAGACTGTGGCGAGGATGATCGACGGCGTTACCAAGCTGACAAGGATCACCTCCTACAGCAAAGAAGAAGAACAGATGGAAAATCTGCGCAAGATGTTTATGGCGATGGCAAAGGATATACGCGTATTGTTTATAAAAATCTGCGACAGGCTTCATAATATGCGGACTATCGAGTATCACACCGAGCGGAAGCGCCGCGAGAAGTCGCTGGAGACGATGCAGGTTTACGCGCCGCTGGCGCACAGGCTCGGTATGTCGAAGCTGAAAACGGAGCTTGAGGATTTGGCGCTGAGATGTCTTGACCCGATCGCGTATAAGGAGATCACCGACGAGCTGGATGTGCGCGTCGGGCACAACGACGATTTCCTGCTGGCAGTCAGCGCGGTGATAGCGACGCGGGTGGGGGATTCAGGGATCGACGCGCATATCGACAGCCGCATAAAGCAGATTTACAGCATCTATAAGAAAATGTTCAGCCAGCACAAGGCCATATTCGAGATATACGACCTCTATGCCGTGCGCGTTATCGTCAAGGATACGGTGGACTGCTTTACCGTGCTGGGGCTGGTGCATGAGCTGTATCACCCGATGCCCGGGCGCTTTAAGGACTATATCAGCACGCCCAAGCCGAATATGTACCAGTCGCTGCACACCACCGTCATAGGGCGCGAGGGCATACCGTTCGAGATACAGATACGCACATGGGATATGCACCATGTCGCCGAGTACGGGATCGCCGCGCACTGGAAATATAAAGACGGCGTGAAGGAGTTCTCGATGGACGAGCGGCTTAACTGGGTGCGGCTGCTTTTGGAGTCGCAGCAGGACGCCGACGCCGAGGAGTTTATCAAGAACCTGCGCGTCGAGATGTTTGTTGACGAGGTGTTTGTATTCACGCCCAAGGGCGACGTGATAAATCTGCCCGCCGGCGCGAACCCCATTGATTTCGCATATGCCATACACTCCGCCGTGGGCAACCGCATGACCGGCGCGAAGGTGAACGGGCGCATTGTGGCGCTGGATTATCAGCTGCAAAACGGCGATATAGTGGAGGTGCTGTCGCAGAACAGCCACGGCCCCACGCGCGACTGGCTGAAAATGGTGAAAACCAGCGAGGCGCGAAGCAAGATAAAGCAGTGGTTCAAGCGCGAAAAGCGCGAGGAGAATGTCCAGCAGGGCAAAATCGAGTTTGAGGCCGAGCTGAAGCGCAGCGGCATCTCCGCCGCTCTGCTGGGGCAGGAGGACATAAAGCAGCAGCTTTTAAGGAAGCTGTCGTTCGCCACGCTCGACGATCTCTACGGCGCGATAGGATACGGGGGCATAACGGCGCTGCGGGCGGTGAACCGCATAAACGACGAGCTTATACGCATGAACCGTATACAGTCTGAAAAGAACATCGTCGAGCGCGTTATAAGCAACATAAAGCACCACCAGCCCAACTCCTCCGGCGTTATAATCGAGGGGCTGGACAACTGCCTTATCAAATTCGCGCGGTGCTGCGCGCCCGTGCCGGGCGACGGTATAACCGGCTTTGTCACCAAGGGGTACGGCGTTTCCATACACAGGGAGGATTGCTCAAACGCCGCCGAGGTCAAGGAGAAGGACAGGGGGCGCTGGGTGCGCGCCGAATGGGCAAACGACGAGAAAAGCACGTATAGCTCGGGGCTGCGTATCACCTGCAAGGACAGGGACGGGCTCGCCATAGACGTCGCCACGGCGGTCGCTGGGCTGAAAATACCGCTGCCGAGCTTCAGCGCGAAGGTGACGGACGACGGTGAGGGGCTGATAACGCTTGTGGCAAGGGTGCATGACCGGACGGAGCTTAACGAGCTTATCAACAGAATACGGCGCATAAACAGTGTGCAGGAGGTTATGAGGCATGGTAATTGACACGGTTGTTTTGGGACTAATTAAAACTAATTGTTATATTGTGTCGGATGATAACGGAGAGTCATGTGTCATAATCGACCCGGGCAGCCATCCTGATCAGATAATAAACCGGCTGCGCGAGCGCGGGCTTACGCCGGAGTATGTTTTTATCACGCACGGGCATTTCGACCATTTTACGGCCGTGCCGGAGCTGCGCGACGAATATGACTTCAAGCTCGTTATACATGAGCTGGACACGCCGTGCTTTACGGAGTATATACGCTCGCACTATCGGGGAAAGCGGCATGTGGAGGCCGACGTCACCGTAAAGGACGGCGATGTAATAACGCTTGACGGGCTGGAGTTTACGTGGCTGCACACGCCGGGGCATAATCTGGGCTCGTGCGTTATCCAATGCGGCGACGCGCTGTTCACGGGCGACACGCTGTTTTATGAGGAGTGCGGGCGCTGCGACCTGTTCGGCGGCAGCTATCCGAATATGCTGAAGTCGCTGAGACGGCTGGCGGATCTGGACGGCAACTTCAAGGTGCTGCCCGGGCACGGGCAGGCGTCGGCGCTTGACCACGAGCGCGCGTATAACCAATACATGCGCGAAAGCATGGAAGATGGATAGCACAGGGTTCGGGGGCGGCGCCCCCGCGTTGCCCGGCAGAGCGCCTGCCTGGGGATGGCTTACTGGCATACGGCCGGCGAAGCTGATGACTGCGCTGCTGAACGGCGGGCTTGACGGCGAAGAGGCGCAGGAGGAGATGCGGCGGCTGTACGGGGTGTCGCCGGAGCGGGCTGAGCTTTGCCTCGCGGTCGCAAAAGCGGGGCTGAGGGTAAAGCTCGGGCCGGAGGATACGGCGATATATATCGGCGTGCCGTTCTGTCCGACGCGCTGCGCTTACTGCTCGTTTGTCAGCGCGGCGGCGGGCCGGTCGGGGAAGTATATGGAGCCGTTTGTAAGCGCGCTGGAGTATGAGCTGGAGCAAACGGCACAGACTATAAAAACACTGGGGCTCAGGGTAAAGGCGGTCTATATCGGCGGTGGCACGCCCACGGCGCTGCCGCTTGAGCTGTTTAAGCGTATGCTGGGCGCGGTCGGACGGCATATACCGTTCGGGGACGTCGAAGAGTATACCATAGAGGCGGGTCGCGCCGACACCATTACGCCGGAGAATACCGCCGTCATGAGGGAGTACGGCGCGGACCGGATAAGCGTCAACCCGCAGAGCATGAACGAAAAGACGCTGGAGCTCATAGGGCGTCGTCACGGTGTCGGGGAGGTTTACAGGGCGTTTGAGCTGACCAAGGGGTTCGGGGCGGTCAACATGGACGTTATAGCCGGTTTGCCGGGCGAAAACGCGGGGGATTTCGAGCAAACTTTGTCAAGCGTTATTGCTTTACAGCCGGAGAATATAACTGTACACACGCTCTCGCGCAAGCGGGGTTCGGACATGTCGGGGGACTCCGCGCCGCCGGAGGAGCATGTGTCCGAGATGATAGAGCATAGCCTTAAAGCCTTGCCGCGGGCGGGTTACGGGCCGTATTACCTGTACCGGCAGAAGTTTATGGCGGGGGATTTCGAGAACATCGGATGGAGCGCGGACGGGCATGACTGCCTGTACAATATAATCATGATGGAGGAGAAGGTCAGCGTCCTCGCGCTGGGCGGCGGAGGTGTAACGCGGCTGGTGCATCCCGATACGCGCTTTATAGACAGGGCATATAACCAGAAATACGCGTCGGAATATAATAACTCACAGGCAAAAATTGACAAAAAACAACAGTTTGTAATCAGTTTTTACCAATCCGACGGCACACAAAGGAAGAGAGGATTTTATTGGCCATGAAATTTACATTGGAGAGCATAACCGAATACAGCCGGAACCCCGCCGAATTTGCCGCGGAGTGCGAGCGGCAGTATGAGAGCAAGGTGCTGTCTTGCGCGAAGGTGCTGGCGGACAGGGCGGAGAGCGTGCCGATAATCCTGCTGGCGGGGCCGTCGGGGTCGGGCAAGACGACGACGGCCATGAAGCTGAGGGAGTATATACTGGCAATGGACCACGACTGTCAGGTTGTTTCGATGGACGATTATTTCAGGACGGTGAATCTGGCGACGCATCCGCGCGACGCTAAGGGCGATATTGATTTCGAGTCGCCGCTGTGTCTTGACATACCGCTGTTTACAAAGCATATCGCGGAGCTGCGCAAGGGGAGAACCGTTAAGATACCGCATTTTGACTTTCCGAACCAGCGCCGCCATCCCGATATGTCCACGGAGCTTTATATCCCCAAGGGCGGCATATGTATATTCGAGGGCATACACGCGCTGAACCCCATGTTCTCGGAGGGGCTTGACGAATTTACGCAGAAGGTATACGTGAGCGCGCGCGCGAATATAAGGGATAACGGCGGGACGCTGTTCAAGGGGACATGGGTGCGGCTCCTGCGGCGCATGATACGCGACAACAACTTCCGCGGCTGGGAGCCGGCGCGCACGATGGCGGCGTGGGGGTCGGTCCGCAACGGCGAAAAGAAGTATATCTCGCCGTATAAGGATCTGGCGGGGTTCCAGATAGACACCGAGATGCCGTATGAGCTGTGCATAATGCGCGGGACGGCGCTGCCGATGCTGGAGGAGGTGCCGGCGGGCATCGACCGCGAGCATGAGCTGAAACAGATATATCCCGCGCTGGAGAGGTTTCCCGGGATAAGCCTCGAGCTGCTGCCCGAGCGGTCGCTGCTGAGAGAATTTTTGGGGTGAGCTATAATGCCGGGGGCATTAAAATATAAAAGGAGGATATTGGCATGAACTCATTTTTTGACGAGGTGGTAATTAAGGTAAGGGAGGGCGCGGAGATCGCGGCCGACGTCGCGGAGCAGGCGGCGAAAAACGTCAAGGCGTCGGTGAAGAAATCTGTGGACATTTCGGCGCTTAACACAAAGATCAAAAGGCTGAAGCTCGAGATCAGCACGGAGTTTATGGAGATCGGGGAGCTGGTCTATCAGACGCACAAGGACCCCGACACCTCGGCCGAGGAGCTTCCCGACAGGGTCGAGCGTATCGACGGGCTGTACGCGGAGCTTGAGGAGGTAAAGGCGGAGCGCGACAGGAGGATGAGCGAGAGATGACCTTTGATATGTACAAGGAGGCCGCCGACGCCATCGCCGCGAAAATCGGCGGGTTCAAGCCGGAGATAGCGCTTGTTTTGGGCTCGGGGCTTGGGTTCCTCGGGGACGAGTGTGAAAACGCGGCCGCCGTGCCATACGGCGATGTGCCGCACATGAAGTCGTCCACGGCGCCCGGGCACAAGGGGCAGTTCGTGTTCGGGACGCTGTCCGGCAAACGCGTGGCTGTGATGCAGGGGCGCGTGCATACCTATGAGGGCTACGGCTTTGAGGATGTGACGTTCGCGGTTAGGGTGCTAAGGCTTTTGGGCGCGGACAAGCTCATTGTGACGAACGCCTGCGGGGGCGTGAACCTCGACTTTGCGGTCGGCGACATTATGGTGATAAACGACCACATCAAGCTGACCGGGCAGTGCCCGCTGACGGGGCCGAATATCCCCGAGTTCGGCACGCGGTTCCCCGATATGTCAAAGACGTATACGCCCGCGCTGCGCGAGCTGGCGCGCGGGGCGGCGGCGAAGCTGGGGCAGAAGCTGCGCGAGGGCGTTTATATGTTCTTCACCGGCCCGCAGTACGAAACGCCGGCGGAGATACGCGCGGCGCGCGTTCTGGGCGCCGATACGGTCGGCATGTCCACCGTGCCGGAGGTCATAGCGGCGCGGCACGCGGGCATGGAGATACTGGGCTTTTCGCTCATCTCGAATATGGCGGCGGGCGTTCTGGATCAGCCGCTTGACGAGCAAGAGGTGCTGGACGCGGCGGCGATGTGCCGCGGCAGGTTCTCGGCGCTGATATTAAAATGCTTGGAGGATATGTAGGCCATGCTTGACTTTCTGTTTTCGGGCATTGAAACGCTTGACGGGCGCGCCTTTGTCGGCGTGAGGGACGGCAGGATAGCGTATGCCGGAGCGGAAAAGCCCGCGGAGGACGCGAAGCATATCTATGACGGCAAAAACAAGCTGCTGCTGCCGGGGATCGTCAACGCGCACACGCATATACCGATGACGGCGTTTCGCGGCTGGGGCGACGGGCATGACTTGCAGACATGGCTGTTTGACTACATATTCCCCTATGAGGACAAGCTGGACGGCAGGGCCGCCGCGATTTGCGCGTCGCTTGGGCTGGCCGAGGCGATAGCCTCCGGCACGACGGCTGTTATGGACATGTATTTCCTTTACGGCGCCGTTGTGCCCGCCGTGGCGGAGAGCGGCATAAACGCAAACCTCTCGCGCGCCTGTCAGGCGTTCGGCGGTGACTATGACTTCGACACGGACCGTATGGTTCTGGAGATGAAAGAGGTCGTCCGCGACTGGCACGGCCATGACGGCGGGCGCATTAAAATCGACGCGTCGATACACGCGGAGTATACCTCGAACGAGCGGCTGTGGCGCCCGATAGCGGCGTATGCCGCCGATAACGGGCTGGGGATGCACGTCCACATCAGCGAAACGCGCCGCGAGCATGAGGAGTGCAGGCAGCGGCACGGAAAGACGCCGACGGAGCTGTTCGCGGAGATGGGCGTGTTCGGCACACGGACGGTCGCGGCGCACTGCGTGTGGGCGGTGGACGGCGACATGGAGATTATGGCAAGGCTGGGCGTTTCGGCCGTGCATAATCCGGTGTCAAACCTCAAGCTGGCGAGCGGCGTGGCGAGAGTGCCGGACATGCTGAAGGCGGGGGTCAACGTCGCGCTCGGCACCGACGGCGTGTCGTCGAACGACAGCATGGATATGTTCGAGGAGATAAAGCTGGCGTCGATACTGCACAAGGGCGTTTCGCTTAATCCGGCGGTGCTGGGCACGCGCGACGCG
>WRMG01000011.1 GCA_009777255.1 Oscillospiraceae bacterium
CAGCGCGAACAGCTTCACGAGCTGCCTGAATTTCGTTTCTGATATTTTTGAACGGTAAACGTATTTGTTTTTCATTGGCTTGACCTCACTGTTAGACTATCAGACTACCCAGTCCTAGTCAAGCCCCTTGTTAATTGTTAACTGTTAATTGCCAACTGCCCTACCCCGTTCTCGCCAGAATCGTCGCAAACTCCGCCCGCGTCACAGTATCAGACGGGTTAAGCCTGTTGTCCGCGCCGGTGATAACGCCTATGCCCGCCAAAAGGTCAACATACACGGCGGCCCACGATGGGACCTCGGAATAATCCGTAAAACTTCCGGCGACCGCGCCCTTATACATCCCCTTGGGGATAGAATTCCCGATTATCCCGAACATCTCCGCGCGCGAGAACCCGCTGTTCGGCGAGAATATTCTGCTGCCGTCGCTAAGCCCCACGCCGGTCATAAACCCGTGGCCGTACATCGCCTTAACCGCCCCCAGCGCCCATGCCGGAATCTCCGCCAAATCGCCGTAAGGCAGAATTATATGGCTCCACGCGGCCTCGTCGAGTTTCAGCACGCTGCTCGTCATGACCGCGACCTCCGCGCGCGTAATGACCTCGCCCGGCCTGAACACCGCGTCGGTTTTTGAAAACGCGTTCCTGCGGTCCAAAAGCTCGATATACCTGCCCGCCCAATGCTCCGAAATATCAATAAACGACCGCGCCGTATAAATCGTCGGCTGCTCAAACTCCCTTGTCACGCGGTCATAGTTCCCAAAGCTGTTCCTGGCGGTCAGCGTGATCACATGCGTTCCCTCAGTCGGCAGCTCCGCTTTCGCGCCCACCGTGCCCGTCCGCTCGTCGTAATCAAACGGCAGGATCACGCCGTTCATCGTCAATGTTATGTCGCTCTTTTTCAGCAGCGCCCCGCCGTAGTCGATCGCCGAGCCGTTTATATTCAGCGAAAAACCGTCCGCCGACAGCGCCAGCGTCAGCGCGGGCGCCGACGTACTCGGCGAATTGGACGATGACGCCAAAATCTGGTCAAGATAGAATACCCCCGACGCCGCCCCGTCCGGCACCCTTACTATTTTCAGTCCGGTTATCTTGGCGACGCCCAGCAGCGGCACAAACACCTGCCTGTAATCCGTGAAATTCAGCGTCGCCGCCGTCACCTCAGTCGTCTGCCCCAGCGTGTCTGCCGTCAGAATATTCAACAGATTCCCCGACCCGTCGCCCTTTATCCACATCGAGAGATAGCTCTGCCCGCTCTCCGGCGTCAGATCCGCGCCGTATGAAAGCGACGCCGCACCTGCGGCCGCGACGGAGAAGTCGTATGAAAACGCCCCCGAGAACAGCCCGTATCTTACGTTAACCTTGTCAACCCCGCTGCGCTCGAACCCCGTCCCCACGGCGGTAGCGCTGAACGCGGTCTGAGCGCGCTCAAAATCCTCCAAAGCGGCTGGCGCCTTGCCGACAAGCACATTTATCGTCGCAACGGTATCCCCCATGCCCACAATCAGCCGCGTCGCCGTACCGGCGACTCCGCCCGCGGTCAGAAGCCCGCCGGCGCTGACGGTCGCGGCATAGTTATCCGAAGTGGTCCAATAGAAATTCCCGCCCGGCGCCTGAACGCCGCCGATGATCCCCGCGGCCTTCAGCTGAATACTCTCGTTCGGCGCGAGCGCCAGCTCGGTGACGGGCTTGTCCGTCGCCGCGTCCATAACGACTATGCTGTCCGGCCTGTCGGCGACAACAAACTCAACCGTGCCCGACGCGCCCCAGCCTCCGGTGGACACGGTCAGCGTCGCCGTCCCCGGCGCGACGGCCCTCAGCGAATCCGCAACCTGCGCCACGCTCGGATTGGAGCTTGACCAGACGAGGTTGTCCGGCGGCAGCATGGGATGATAGTTCGCGTCGATCGCCGAAACCTTTATGTCCGAAAACGGAATATCCGCGCCGGTCAGCGCCGCGATCCGCCCCGGATTCACAAACAGCCGGCTTACCATGCCCGTTTTCGGCGCGGTGTTTATAAACATGATATGATTCGGCGTCTTGCGCGGGCTCCCGTCCGAGGGCCTGCCCAGCCGCGTCAGCTCAAAATCCCCGGGAAACCGCGCTATCATATCCGTCGAGCCGCCGCCGTCCATCTCCACCGCGGTGACACAGCCCAGCGCCAAAAGCCGCCCGGCCAGCTCGCCCAGCCCCAGCCCGGCGCTGTATGTCCCCTGCCGCCCGTCAACGCCGTAGTAAACGACCGTGCCGTTCGCCTTTATGCCCACGGCGCTCCTTGGCGCGCGCGTCACCGTAGTCTCCGGCGGCGCGACGATCGCGCTGTTTTCCAGCAGCATCCGATACCCGCCGATTATGTATTCACAATTCATAAAGCGCATGTCCCCAACCGTCGAGCTTATGGAAACCTGCGTACCCGGGGTCAGCGCGTTAAGCCGCGCCATCGCCTCCGCGTTCTCGGCGGACAGACACATAACGCCCTCCGTCAGCGGCACGGGGTCGGACCCCGTCCTCACATCCATGACCGTCGCGCTGATCCAGCCCCCCACGGTCAGCTGATAGCCGCCGACGTTCAGCAGCACATTCACTCCCTGCGTCGTCGTGCGGGTGCTCTCACCGTAATCTGAGGTGTAAAGGAAAATCCCATTCGTGCCGCGCGGCCTGTTTATGCTCTCTATAGCGGCCGTCACATTCGCGCCGTACGTCAGCGTAGTTTTAAGCTCCGGCTTGGAGATAAACGCCTGCCCGTCGGGATAAAACCCGACCGCCGGCAGCCCCGAAGACGACACCAGAATCTTGCCGTTCACGGTAGTCAGCCCGAGCGGCACGCCGGTTGCAACGGTAAAATAATCGCCGTTCATGCCCGCCGCCACGCTGTATCCCGCCGCCTCCAGCTTCGCCGCCGCCTCGTCAAGCGTCAGCGTCCCGCCGAAAACCGTGTCGCCGTTAACGACCACCGGCTTGATCTGTCCCCCCGCGTTCCACTCTATGTACCGCTCCGCCTGCACCCCCGCCGTGAAATGGTTCAGCGTGTTCCGCGTAAGCGTCGCCTTATCCGACAGCCATACCGTGTCCGTCGCGGTAACCGCGCCGACGCCGGTAATAGTGAACGCCAGCCCCGACATCGCCCCGGCAAGCAGACAGACCACCAGCGCCATCGCCGCAAATCTATATCCCGTGTTTTTCATCAAAAACCCTCCCGTATCGACATATTAGGAGTATTATAACACAAGAAAAGAATTATGTAAACAAGGAAAAATTTGCCATCGCCCATGTAGGGGCGCGCATTGCGCGTCCGCCGTTTATTCCCCGTCCCATGTAGGGGCGACCGTCCCCGGTCGCCCGCCGTTTATTTTGCCACCCGCATTTTCGTAGTAGGGGCGGCAACCTGCCGCCCGCGTTTTTATCGCCGCGCCGTTTTCAACGTTGCGGCGCGCCGAGGCGTCGCGCCCTACGACGAAAAAACACGGACGCGCAATGCGCGCCCCTACGGGACGGGGAACCAACGGGCGACCGAGGACGGCCGCCCCTACAGGGACGTTTTCGTAGGGCGCGATGTCCTCATCGCGCCGCCCCCATCCCGTGCGCGGCCCTTTCTTTGCCCTCTTTCGTAAAGAGGGTGGCCCCGCAGGGCCGGGTGTTTTCTCCGTCCCCCACGCCGCCCCGTGGCATATACCCCCCCACAACACAAAAAAACGGCCGGCCAATGGCCGCCCCTACACACGCCGCGCTCAACCGCGGCCCATCACTCCTCCCGCTCGACGACCGCTCCGGTAAACCCGTCCAGATAAAACTCCCCGTCCGCGCAAACAACGCGCCACTCGGGGCCCAGCCGCGCGCTCTCCGCCGTCGCGGTCTGCGTGCCAAGCCTGTAACCCAGCTCAACCCTCAAAACCTCCGCGTCGTGGTTCACCGCGAACAGCAGCAGCGCCGCGCCCGCGCTCTTGCACTGCGCGCCGTCGTCGTCGTTCACCGCGCCCAGCGCCCACAGCCCCGACACACTGAGCAGCTCTCCCCCGTCCGAAAAATGGAAAACCGCCCGCGCGTTATAAAGATGCCGCCTCTCCACATCCTGCCCGAATGTCAGCAAAACACCGCCATCACTATCAAATTCCTCCAAAAACCCCTCTGAAACATTCAAAAACCCCATGTCGGCCAACATCTCGCGGCACGCCTTTTCCAAATCCGTATAAACCGCCCCGCGCTCCGGTCTTATGTCAATGTTGAACCTCCCGCCCGAACGGAACAGCGCATACCCCGCGCCGTTCTGATACTCGACCGCGCCGCCGCCCAAATCCGCCATTTGCGCCTCGCCAAGCAATGCGGCGGCGGCACTGCCCTCAGCCGCGAAATCGCGCGAAAGCACCAGCGCCGCCGCTGTTTCCGACGGCAGCTCCCGCACAAAAACGCCCCGCTCCGCCAAGAGCGCGACAAGCTGCTCGTCCGACTGTCTCTGCGCCGCCGCCTCGGAAAAAAACCTAAACCCGAAAAGCCCCCCCAAAAGCGCGTTGCCAACGGCGAGGATAATAATTAAATAAGTTTTCACCCGACCAAGATCCATTAAAAACCCTCCCGTATCGACATATAGGGGTATTATAACACAAGAAAAAAATTATGCAAACAAGGAAAAATTTGCCATCGCCACAAACATATGGGCACGCCGCCGTTTATTCCCCGTCCCCATGTAGGGGCGACCGTCCCCGGTCGCCCGCGCGCCCCCAACCCCCCGCCGTCCCAAAAATTCCCCTCCTCGGAGGGGTGCCGCGCCCCGCGCGGCGGGGTGGTCATCTCCGCCGTCCCCCCGTAGGGCGCGGCATCCCTGACGCGCCGTTTATATTTCGCGGCGGGGTGGTTTTTCGAGTTGTTATCTGTTATTTGTACTCTGTTATCTGTCTTGGCGGGGTGGTCGTCTCCCCGTCCCCCCTGTAGGGCGCGGCATCCCTGACGCGCCGTATGCAAACGGACGGGACGCCCAGTGTGCGTCCCCTACGTGGAACGGGGTGCGGGGAAACACGGACGCGCAATGCGCGCCCCTACGGGGCGGGGAACCAACGGGCGACCGAGGACGGTCGCCCCTACAAGGCCGTTTTCATAGGGCGCGATGTCCTCATCGCGCCCCCTCTTCTTGTAACTTGTAACTAGTAACTCATAACTTATACTTAGGCTGCGCTTTATAAGTGGTATGCAGCGCCTCATGCGCCTTATGGCTGCCCGGCTCGTCAAAATACTCCTCATACAGCCGCTTTATAAACGGATTTTCATGGCTCTTCCGCATTTCAGCCTTGCTGTCGGCGCTGTATATCGCCGCAGCGCGCGCCTTGCGCAAATCCACAAAGTTCCGCACCGACGCGGACTGTATCGGCTGCCCGCCGCCGTTAACGCATCCGCCCGGACACGCCATCATCTCGATAAAGTCATACTCCTTCTCGCCGCTCTTAATCATGTCCAGCAGCTTCTTCGCGCTGGCCAGCCCCGAGGCCGCCGCGACCCTGACGGTCCTGCCGCCGATGTCGTAGTTGACCTCCTTTATGCCGCCGATCCCGCGCACCTCCAAAAACTCGACGCTCTCCGGCGCGCCGCCCGTAACGACCTCATAGACCGTCCTCAGCGCCGCCTCCATAACGCCGCCCGTGGTCCCGAAAATAAATCCGGCGGTGCTTGCGATCTCGTTGAACGCCTCCTCCGGCAATTCGTTGAATATAATGCCCGCGCGCGTGATCATCCGCGCCAGCTCCCGCGTCGTTATCGAAATATCCACGTCGGCCAGCCCCGGCACCGCCTGCTGGTTATCCCTGTGAATCTCAAACTTCTTCGCGGTGCAGGGCATAATCGAAACGGTCACTATATCCTTGGGGTCAATCCCCTTGTCCTTGGCGTACATCGTCTTGGTAATCGCCCCGAACATCTGCTGCGGCGACTTGCACGACGAGAGGTTGGGTATAAACTCGGGATACATCTTCTCGCAGAACCGTATCCACGCCGGCGAGCAGGAGGTTATCATCGGAAGCCTGTCCTTCGCCTCGAACCGCCGCGTAAACTCCGTGCCTTCCTCCATAACGGTCAGGTCGGCGGTGTGGTTAATATCAAACACATTGTCAAACCCCAGCCTGTTCAGCGCGGCCACCATTCTGCCCTCGACGTTCGTGCCCACGGGATTGCCGAAGCACTCCCCGAGCGTCACGCGTATCGACGGCGCGACGCCGACGACCACATGCTTCGACGGGTCCCCCAGCGCCTGCCAGACCTTCTCCGTGTCGTCCTTTTCGGTCAGCGCGCCCGTGGGACACGCGACAATGCACTGCCCGTCGGACACACACGGCACCTCCGCCAGATTCCTGTCAAACGCGCAGGATATATGCGTCGCATAGCCCCTGTCGTTCGGCCCGATGACCGCCACCGACTGGTGGTGCTTGCAAACCGCGACACAGCGGCGGCACAGTATGCACTTCGAATTGTCGCGCACAAGATGCATCTCCGACGCCTCAATCTCCGGCTCCGACTTGTCCGTGACATACCGCATATGCTCAAGCCCGAACTCCATCGCCAGCTGCTGCAATTCGCAGCTCTGGTTCCGCAGACAGGTAAGGCAGTCCATGCGGTGGTTGGAGAGTATCAGCTCCAGCGTCGCCTTCCGCGCCTTCAAAATCTCCGCCGTGCCCGTAAGCACCTCCATGCCGTCGCTCACCGGATACGTACACGCGGCGACATTGTTTCTGGCGCCCTTCACATCGACGACGCATATGCGGCACGAGCCGATAGCGTTAACCTGCTTCAAAAAACAAAGCGTGGGAATCTTTATGCCGGCGGCGCGCGCCGCCTCAAGTATAGTCGAGCCCCTGCGGGCGTCAACGGATATTCCGTTTATAGTTATCCTGACCGTATCCAACCGTATTCCCTCCTATTCCTTGATGATCGAGCCGAACTTGCACTTTTCAAAGCACGCGTCGCACTTGATGCACTTGTCCTGATCGATAACATGCAGCTCCTTGACCTTGCCCGAGATCGCCCCGACCGGGCAAACCCTGGCGCACGCGGTACAACCCCTGCAATTGTCAAGAATTTTATATGTCAGCAATTTCTTGCAAACGCCCGCCGGGCACCGCCTGTCCCTGACATGCGCCTCATACTCCTCGCGGAAATGCGTAATCGTGGACAGCACCGGATTCGGCGCGCTGCCGCCCAGCGCGCACAGGCTGTTCGCCTTGATGTGTTCGCACAGCTCCTTCAGCGAATCCAGCTCCTCCATCGTCGCCTTACCCTCGGTTATCCGCTCCAGCATCTGATACATGCGCCTCGTCCCGATACGGCACGGCACACACTTCCCGCAGCTCTCCTCAACTGTAAAGTCAAGAAAATACTTCGCTATATCCACCATGCAGTTATCCTCGTCCATGACGATAAGCCCGCCGGAGCCCATCATCGACCCGATAGCCGAAAGACTCTCGTAATCAATAGGCGTGTCAAGATGCGACGCCGGTATACAGCCGCCCGACGGCCCGCCGGTCTGCGCCGCCTTGAATTTCTTGCCGCCCGGACATCCGCCGCCGATCTCCTCGACTATCTCGCGCAGCGTGGTGCCCATGGCGATCTCGACAAGCCCCGTGTTGGTTATCTTGCCGCCCAGCGCGAAAACCTTCGTGCCCTTCGACGTCTCCGTGCCGATCTCCGCCATGGCCTCCCAGCCGTTCTGAAGTATCCACGGAATATTGGCATACGTCTCCACGTTGTTAAGCAGCGTCGGCTTCCCGAAAATCCCCTTCACCGCCGGGAACGGCGGCCTCGGCCTCGGCTCGCCGCGCAGCCCCTCGACCGACGCGATAAGCGCCGTCTCCTCGCCGCAGACAAACGCCCCGGCCCCAAGCCTTATCTCCAAATCAAACTCAAAATCCGTGCCGAATATATTCTTCCCGAGGAACCCGTACTCCCTCGCCTGCCCGATGGCGACCTCAAGCCTCGCCACCGCGATCGGATACTCCGCGCGGATATAGATTATGCCGTTCTTCGCGCCCACAGCGTAGCCGGCGATTATCATGGCCTCGATAACGCTGTGCGGATCGCCCTCCAGTATCGAGCGGTCCATAAACGCCCCGGGGTCGCCCTCGTCGGCGTTACACGCGACATACTTCTCGTCGCCCGCCGCCGCCTTGGCGAACATCCACTTCCGCCCCGTGGGGAATCCGGCGCCTCCGCGCCCGCGCAGCCCCGACTTCGTGATGATGTCCACAATCTCGTCGCCCGTCTGCTCGGTCAGCGCCCGCGCCAGCGCGGAATAACCGTCAAAGGCGATATACTCGTCAATGTTCTCGGGATCAATAATCCCGCAGTTGCGAAGCGCGATCCGCAGCTGCTTTTTATAAAACCCCGTCTCGTTGATCGAGCTTACAACATCCTCCTCGACAGTCTCGTGATACAGCAGATCCTTAACAATACGGCCCTTCAGGATATGCTCCTCCACAATCCGCTTCACATCATCGGGCGTAACCCGCGAGTAAAAAGACCCCTCGGGATACACCACAACGATCGGCCCCAGCTCGCAAAGCCCGAAACAGCCCGTCCTGATCACCTTCGCCTCTTTTTCAAGCGCGTGCCGTGAGAGATGCTCCTCAAACCGCTCGATTATCTCCATGCTCTTCGCGGCCGAGCATCCCGTTCCGGCGCACACCAAAATATGGCTTCTGACAAACTCCATTTTACGTCTCTCCTCCCTATTCGTTCGCGCCTATCGTATATTCGCCGACAATCTGCCCGTTGACTATATGCTCCGCGACAATCTTCTCCATCCGCTCCGGCGTCATCTTCACATACGTCACCTTCTCCTGCCCGGGCACATAGATCTCAACTATCGGCTCATACATGCACATGCCGATACAGCCGGTCTGCGTCACAACCACATGGTCCAGCTTGCGCCGCCCCACCTGATCAACCGCCGCCGACAGAACAGGCTTCGCGCCCGCCGCGATCCCGCAGGTAGCCATCCCCACCACAATCCGCGTGTTGTCCGGCCCGTCCTCTTTTCTCAGGTTCATCTGCCCGCGCGTCCGCTCCCGGATCGCCTTTAACTCCTCTAAAGACTTCAAAACATATACCTCCTCAATATCTTATAACTTATAACTCATAACTTACAACTCGCAGCTCCTGTTCGTTAACAAAATCGCTGATCCAAGCCAACACTTCCGGCTCATTCAGCGGCACCTCGCCGCCCAGCTGCTCCAAAAGCTCGTCTGTGTCCAGTGTATACTCTCTGTTATCGTTTTGCCGCTTGATAACAAAGCGTATATCCGGCGACCCCTGTATCAGCGCGAACACAGTCCCCGCGAAATCCCCGAACGGCGGCATGTCGATATGCTCCGCGTCAAACTCCGCCGAAAGGCTCGTGCCCTTCCCAAGCTCGGATTTAAGCTCCAGCGTCCCGCCGGTCTGCTCCGCCGCCAGCTTCAGAAACGGCAGCCCCAGCCCCACGCGCCGCGTCGAGCGGGTCGTCGTGAACGGGTCAAGCGCTTTCGCGCACATCTCGGCGCTCATCCCGCGCCCGTCGTCGTCCACGCGGAACACAAGCCGCCGCCCCTCCCGCAGGAGAGAGATGTCTATGCGCGCCGCCCCCGCGGCAATGCTGTTCTGAACAATGTCCAGCACATAAAGGCTCAGATCGGTCATTCTTTCATGTATTTCTCAAGGATCCCGTCGATCTGCGCGGGAACCAGCCGCCCGTGAACATCCGGCCCTATGGTCAGCACCGGCGCCAGCCCGCACGCGCCGATACAGCGCACGGCGGCGATCGAGAACTTCCCGTCCGGCGTGATCTCGCCCGCCTTTATGCCCAGCTTCTGCTCACATTTCTCCAGTATCTCGCCCGCGCCCTTGACATAGCAAGCCGTGCCCATACACACCGACACGACATGCTTGCCCATCGGGTTAAGCGAGAACTGCGAATAGAACGACACCACGCCGTAAATCTCGGACAGCGACAGATCCAGCGCCTCGGCGATTATCAGCTGCACCTCTTCGGGCAAATAACCGTAAATCTCCTGCGCCTTCTGAAGTATCGGCATCGTCGCTCCCTTTTCGTCCCGGTGCCGCTCAATAGCCTCCCGCAGCAGCCTCTCCTGTTCGGGCGTGCCCGTAAACGGCACCTTTATTTTCTGATTGGGCATTCTCAAACCTCCTGTTATCTATAATAATTTATATAGCGTTCCAAACACTTAAAAAGTCCTCAGGCGCCAGCGCCTTTACTCTGGAATTGTGAAACCCGTCCCTATCTCTCGTGATAATATAATCCAAGCCTTTTTCAAAGGCGCATTGCATTTGCAGCCCGTCCTCAAGATCCCGGGCGCCGCCGGAGCTTAAAGCCGCCGTTATCATTTCCCCGTCGATGCCTATTATCTGAAACTTATCGCACAGCATCAACCCAAACTCAATTCTTTCCTCAATTGTAAACCTCTTGCGCGTGATATAGAAAATGTTCAGAATGGTATGGCCCGCTAAATAACCCTCTGCTTTGCCGCCGACACACAGCCTCATAATCTGATCGGCATGTTCCGCGAACGGCGCCCTGTCCAGCAGCCAATCCAAAACCACATTGGTATCAATCAACAAAGCCAAATTTTTCATTCAGATACTCGTCCCTTTCCGATTCCGCGTCAAAATCCCCCTTGATACTGCCCTTATATTTATCAAGAATCCGCAAGGCCTCGTCATTTGACATTCTGGCCTCTCTGCCGGCCTCCTCCTCGGAGAAAAGAACGATAATCCTGCTCCTTTTAACAGGCGCCTGCCGCTCCAAGCTAAACTTTCCGTTATCATAAACGCCCTGTATCGCCTGCATAACAGCCCCCCCTTTTTTTCCACTCACAGCATATCAATAACCGCCCTCGCGCTCAGTCTGTCCAAATCCAGCGCGTTCTCCGCGTCCCGCATACTCTCCAGCGCGTGCGCGTCGGAGTTGGAGATCCGCCTCAAGCCCGCCAGCTCAGGAAAAACCCTGTCCCGCGCGTAAACCTCATACGTCCTGAAGCCCCAGCCGAAATCCCACAAGCCCAAGTTGGACAAAACCGAAAACGACGTCCTGTCTATATGCGCCGGAACCGCCGCCCCGCCATACTCCCGCATCAGCGCCGCCACGTCGTAAACGCTGATCGACGTCGCCGACAGCAAAAACCTCCGCTCAACGCCGGCAGGGTTATCGTCCCCGTCCAGAACAAGCTGCTCCCCGAAAATATCCTCGCGGTTCGGTATGTCCGGCAGCTTAGAGTAAACATAGTCCGAAAACTCCCGCGCCGCGTCCAGATCAGGCAGAAAGCACAGTATATGCGTCTCCTCCGAGGTGGTAAGCTCCATCGCCGGAACGGCCAAAAGCCCCTGCTCCCGCGCCGCCTGAGCAACCTGCGGGCAATGCCCGCACGTATTGTGGTCTGCGACGGCGATAACCTCCAGCCCGCACAGCGCCGCCATCCCCGCGATATTTTTCGGCGTCATGTCCCTGTCGCCGCACGGCGACAGACACGAATGGATGTGCAGGTCGTAAAAGGCTCTCATTCCAGCGCCTTGCTTATACGCGCGCAAAGCTCAAACGCGGACAGCCCGCTGCAAAGCAACGGCAAATCCTCCTTGACGGCCCTGCTCAAAAGCGCCTCGTCGGGCTTAACGCCCTCCGCCAGAACAACGCACGCAACGTCGGTCAGCAGCGCCACGGCCGCCACGCTCACGTTTGACATGATCGTGACCCACGCGTCGCCCGCGCGCGCCCGCCCCATGACCCAGCTCAGCAGATCACCGGAATACCCTCCCGTGACCTCGCGCTCCGCTGCGGAATCCGTCCCCGACAGCATATCACAATCCAAAACATTTCGCAACCCCAAAACCGTCATTTCATATTACCAACCTTTCATATGACCCCCACCACCCCAATTCCCCTCCTCGGAGGGATGGTTTTTCGCGTTGTACTCTGTTATCTGTCTTGTAGGGGACGACGCCCTCGGCGTCCCGTATTTATTTTGTCGCGCGTCCCGCGTTTGTTTTGCCGCCCGCCAAAATGTTTCACGTGAAACATTTTACGGGTGCGACATTTCACGACATCGGCGCGATGTCCGTAGGGCGCGGCATCCCTGACGCGCCGCGGCACATAACCGCATAACGCCACACACCGCTAACACACACGGGCGACCGGGGACGGTCGCCCCTACACACACCCCATCACCCCAATTCCCCTCCTCGGAGGGGTGCCGCGCCCCGCGCGGCGGGGTGGTTTCGCGTTGTTATCTGTTATTTGTACTCTGTTATCGGGATTTCCCCCTACCGCCTCCTAAACGGCGGCGGCAGATAATGCTGCCCGTCCCCGCCGTCCTCCATCTGCGCCCTCGCGTTGAATATGCAATCCGTCTCCTCGGCATACCCCATCACAACGTCCTGCGCCAGCGCGTGGCACCCCGGCGACCCGCACGACCCGCAGTCCAGCCCCGGCAGGCTCTCGTTCAAATCCTCAATGCGCTTCAGCTTCTCAATCGCCTTCCTGAAATCCTCGTCGAGTATCGTCGTCGGCGTATGCCTGATCCGCTCCCCGCGCCATACCTTATATACATCGTCAATATCCAGCGGCTTCAGCTTAATATCCGCCGCGCCGGAGAGCCGCATAATCCGCGCCCGCGCCGCAAACGGGTTCACCGCCGTCAGACAGCCGCCGACACACCCCGGCTCACAGGCCAAAAGCTCCAGATAATCCACGTCAGGCAGAAACTTATCCTCAATCGCGTCCAGCAGCCTGATAACATTCTCAAGCCCGTCGCAGGATATTACATTATATTTCCTCAGCGGCCGCGCCTCACCTCCGGCCGACGCCCAGCCGACACCGGTAAACCCCGCTGTCCTCAGCTTCGGCGGATTCTTAACGCGCTTCATCAGCGGCAGCAGCAGCTTATACACCTCCGCCATCGACAGCGCGCCGTCTATGACCGGCTCCTTTAGCCCCAGCGGATAATGCGCCTCCGTCACCTTCGCCGGACACGGCGAAATAAAAAACACCCCGATGTCCCTGTCGTCAAGCCCCGTCGCCGCCCTCGCGCGCTCGCGGGCCAGCTTCGCCGCCAGCTCGACCGGCGCGATATGCTCCGATATATGCGGTATAAGATTCGGGAACCGCTGGCTTATCAGCCTTACAACCGCCGGACACGCCGACGAAATCACAGGCTTCTCAAACGAGCTTTCGTCAAGCTCGCGCAGGGTCAGGTCCGAGAGCAGCTCCGCCGCCGCCGCGACCTCAAACACCTCGTCAAACCCCAAGTCCAAAAGCGCCTGAAGCACAATATTAACATCGTCCAAAGCGTTGAACTGCCCGTACAGCGACGGCGCGGGCAGCACAATCGTGTGCCTGAACTTTTTAATGTCGTCCAGGCTGTCCGCGACCGCCCTCTTCGCGTGCTGCGGGCACACCCTCACGCACTGCGCGCAGTCAATACACCGGTCCTCCAGAATTTTGGCCAGCCCAAAGCGCACGCGTATCGCCTCGGTGGGGCACTGCTTAACGCAGCGCGTACAGCCCTTGCACTTCTCCTTATCCAAACGCACAGAAATCGGCATAGCACAGCTCCAGTTAAAGGTTTATTTTCATCGTTACCGTCGTCCCGACGCCCAGCTCGGTCTGTATATCCATCTCATCGCAGTATTTCTTCATGTTCGGAAGCCCCATACCCGCGCCGAACCCCAGCTCGCGTATCTCGTTCGTCGCCGTCGAAAACCCCTCCGAAAGCGCCGCCCCAATATCAGGTATCCCCGGCCCGCTGTCGGCAAGCGCAATGGCAATGGCGTCCTCGCCCACCTCCACGGTCACGGCCCCGCCGTTTGCGTGAAGCACCATATTCATCTCGCCCTCATACATGCAGATCGACACCCGCCGTATCGTATCTGCCGGAATCCCCAGCTTCTTCAGCGCCTTCTTGGTTTCCGACGACGCCTCCCCCGCTGAATGAAAATCCTCGCCGTCGATAGCAAACTCCAGCTTAAACGGCTCCATTATGTATTTCCCAGCCCGTTTGAGTATAAAAGCCCGCAGGCCACATACATAGTATACTCGGTGGACATGACCACAAGCCCATAGCCGCGCGCCAGATTGACAATACTCTCGTCCGGCGCCTTGCCGCGCACAAAAACGATGCACTTCATGTCCATCATCTCGGCGGTACGCACGACCTGCTGGTTCACAAGCCCCGTCAGCATCACCGCCTGATCCTTAACAAACGCGAGAACATCGCTCATCAGATCCGACCCGCAGGCCGAAAGCGCCTCCTCGTCCAGCCTGTCGCCGCCGCAAAAAACCTTCGCGCCCAGCACTCTCTCGATCTCAGATAATTTCATACATCAATCTCCCTATCTATTTTATGCCGCCGGATAGTTGACTATCGCAACCTCCGTAACGGCAGTCTTCATCTCCTTGACAATCCCCTCAAGCCGCAGCGCCACGGCATTATCATAAAACACCGCGCCGCATTGAGTACATTCCGTACAGGGGACGCCTTTTACAATGATGATACATGATTTTAACTTGATCACATGAGCGGTAACCCCGTCCCTTAACGCGCCCTTACAGTAAAAACAATTCATAAAGCCTACCCCTTTCTTGCCGCAAACCCGTCTGTCCACTCGTTTTTATCCGGCTCATATGCCGTAACAATCCAGACAAAACCGGCTCCGTATCCCACGACGACATGAATATGAATGCCGTTAGCGGCCATACCGAGTATAAGACATGCCGGATAAGGATACGCCCGCGGATATTGCTCAATGATTCTTCCGTTGTTAACACAGCTCAATATATCCGTCGGCTCTATTCCGCGCTCCTGTGCCCGCTCAAGAATATGGGCGGTCCATTTAATATGTCCGGCAGCGCATGTTTGCCTTATAATATTGATGTTAAGCCCGTCGTCCATGCCGGAATATACACATCCTTTTCCCTCATACTATACCATACCCCAGACCGGAACGCAACAAGAAAATGTTTCACGTGAAACATTTTGTCATCCCATGTCGCGCTCCGCCCTGCTATACTGCTCCCATGCCCGCCGCGCATATTCCCCCCGTTTCAGGACATGCTTTCTACAAACCGCGCATACACTGTATCTGTCATCTCTACTCTGTACTCTGTTATCTGAAAAAGGAGCTTCGTCATGCAAGACAGAAAAAAACTGGCGCTGTCCCTCGCCGCCCTGTTCGCGGCGAATATACTGCTGATACTGGTGATGAAAGCCGTCCCCGACGCCCGCGCCGCAACCTTCCGCCAAGGCTCCCAGGGCGAAACGGTGCGCCAGATACAAACCAAGCTCCAGAACTGGGGCTACTACAGCGGCGCTATCGACGGCGACTACGGCCCCAAAACCGCCGACGCCGTAAAACACTTCCAGCGCAGAAACAACCTGACCGTTGACGGCGCGGCGAACACCCGCACCCTGCAAGCGCTGGGGATATACCTTCCCGCGCCGAACCCCAACACCGAGCAGCGCGGCAACGACGTCGAGCTGCTCGCCCGCCTCATCTCCGCCGAGGCAAAGGGCGAGCCGTACAGCGCTCAGGTGGCGGTCGGCGCGGTGGTGCTGAACCGGACGCGCCACCCGTCGTTTCCCAACTCAATCCCCGGCGTGATCTACCAGCCCGGCGCGTTCTCAAGCCTCAGCGGCGCCGCGCTGAACAAACCCGCGCCGGACAGCGCCGTCCGCGCCGCGCGCGACGCTATAAACGGCGTGGACCCCAGCTTCGGCGCCGTATATTTCTACGACCCCCGCTCCGTCCCGAACCAATGGATCGCCTCTCGCCCCGCCGTTTTGGACATCGGGAACCGCCGGTTCACCAAGTAATGTTTCACGTGGGCACGCAACCCCCGCCGTCTGCGGACGGCACCCCCTCCGCAGGGGGAGTTGAAAATGTTTCACGTGAAACAATTCACGCCGTCCCCTCCCCTCCCCAAAATGTTTCACGTGAAACAATTCACGTCGCCGCTCCCTCCCCTCCAAAATGTTTCACGTGGGCACGCAACCCCCGCCGTCTGCGGACGGCACCCCCTCCGCAGGGGGGAGTTGAAAATGTTTCACGTGAAACAATTCGCGTCGCCGCTCCCCTACCCCCAAAAATGTTTCACGTGAAACAATTCGCGCCGCGCCGCTCCCCCTCACTCTCCAAAATGTTTCACGTGAAACAATTCACGCCGCCCCCCTCCACCCTCTCCAAAATGTTTCACGTGAAACAATTCGCATCGCCGCCCCCCTCCACCCTCTCCAAAATGTTTCACGTGAAACAATTCACGCCGCCCCCTCCACCCACCAAAAATGTTTCACGTGAAACATTTTATTGCCAAAGATAAAATGATGTGCTAGAATGAGTTTGATACGGAGGTAATCATGGGAAGAATCATTACAGTTGTTAATCAAAAGGGCGGCGTAGGAAAAACCACCACGGCCGTTAACCTTACGGCTTGCTTATATGAGAGGATGAAGACTGTCCTGCTGGTTGATTTCGACCCGCAGGGGAACGCCACGTCAGGCATGGGCGTGAACAAGTCAACAAGCCCCAGCGCGTATGACATTATTATCAACGGCATAGACGCGGCGAAGGCCATCACGGCTACGCGGTTCGGAAACATAATCCCCACCGGCGTTTCATTGTCCGCCGCCGAGCTGGAGCTGGTCGCTCTGGAGGAACGGGAGTTCCGGCTTAGAAACGCGCTGGAGCCGCTGAAGGAGTTTTACGAGTACATTATAATAGACTGTCCGCCGTCGCTTGGACTGCTGACGCTGAACGCGCTTTGCGCCGGCGACGCGATACTTATTCCGGTGCAGTGCGAGTATTACGCGCTGGAGGGGCTTTCGGACCTTATGCAGACCGTGAGGTTTGTGCGCGGCAAGCTGCATCCGTCGCTTGACATCGAGGGGGTGCTGCTTACTATGTACGACTCGCGGACTAACCTCTCCGTCCAGGTGGCGGACGAGGTGAAGCGGCACTACCCCGGCAAGGTGTTCAAGACGACCATACCGCGTAACGTGCGGCTTTCGGAGGCGCCGAGCCACGGAATGCCCGTTACATATTATGACCGGTCATCAAAAGGCGCCGACAGCTATACCGAATTAGCAAAGGAGCTTATATCATGGGAAAGAACTTAGGGCTTGGGCGCGGGTTGGGCGCCCTGTTCGGAGAAGACGCCGTGCGCGAGGCCGAAAACGGCGGCGGTATCCACAAGCTGAAGCTGGCGGAGATTGAGCCGCGCAGCGACCAGCCCAGACGTAATTTTGACGACGTGGCTCTGTACGAGCTGGCGGAGAGCATCAGACAGCACGGGGTGCTTCAGCCGCTTGTCGTCCGCAAGCTGCCGACGGGGTATTACCAGATAATCGCCGGCGAGCGGCGGTGGAGGGCGGCGAAGCTGGCGGGGCTTAACGAGATCCCCGCCGTGACGTATAACACCAACGACCGGCACGCGCTGGAGCTGGCGCTGATCGAAAACCTTCAGCGCGAGGATCTGAACCCCATAGAGGAAGCCGAGGGGTTCAGAACGCTTATCGACGTGTACGGGCTTACGCAGGAGGATGTGGCGGACAGGGTCGGCAAGTCGCGGCCCACCGTGGCGAACGCGCTGCGGCTGCTGGGGCTTACCGGACGGAACATGGAGCTTGTGGTTGAGGAGCGGCTTACGGCGGGGCACGCGCGCGCGCTGCTGCCGATCTCCGACCCCGACCTTCAGGAGAAAACCGCTAAGATAATAGTCAACAGGGATATGACCGTAAGGGAAGCGGAGCTGATGGTCAAGCAGGTCATGACCGTCAACAAGGTGAAGCTGAAAGCGACGCCGAACTATGTTGACGATTATGAGCAGCACCTGTGCAAGTTTTTCGGGCGCAGGGTGAGGATAAAGACCGGCGCGAAGCGGGGCAAGATAGAGATGGACTTTTACAGCGCGGACGATCTGGAAGCGCTGATGGCGGCGCTGATAAAGGGGCCGAACCTGTGAGGAGTGAACAGCGATGATTGACATTAGACTTATACGCGGCGAGCCGGAGCTTGTCAAGGAGAACATGAGGAAGAAGTTTCAGGAGGACAGGCTGGGGCTGGTTGACGAGGTATACGGGCTGGATATAAAGCACCGCGGCGCCATCGGCGAGGCGGACGAGCTCCGCGCCAGACGCAACGCGATCAGCAGGCAGATCGGCGGGCTGATGGCGCTGGGCAAAAAGGCCGAGGCGGAGGCGGTGAAGGCCGAGGCGTCGGCGATAGGGGCCCGCATAGGGGAGCTTGAAAAGCTGGAGGCGGAGTACGCCGCGAGGATACGCGAGATTATGCTGGCGATACCGAACATCATTGATCCCAGCGTGCCTATCGGGCGGGACGACAGCGAAAACGTTGAGGCCGCGCGGTACGGCGAGCCGGTTGTGCCGGGCTTTGAGGTGCCGTATCATATAGATATAATGGAGAGGCTTGACGGCGTTGACCTTGACGCGGCGAGAAAGACGAGCGGCAACGGGTTTTATTATCTGCTGGGCGACGTCGCGCGGCTCCATTCCGCGGTCCTGAGCTTTGCGAGGGATTTTATGACCGGCAAGGGGTTTACCTACTGCATACCGCCGTATATGATACGCGGGAGCGTGGTCACGGGCGTTATGAGCTTTGCCGAGATGGAGAACATGATGTATAAGATGGAGGGCGAGGACCTTTATCTTATAGGCACAAGCGAACATTCGATGATAGGGCGCTATATAGGCGAGATAATCGGCAAAGAGAAGCTGCCGCAGACGATGACCAGCTTTTCGCCGTGCTTCAGGAAAGAGGTTGGCGCGCATGGCATTGAGGAGCGCGGCGTGTACCGCATACACCAGTTTGAGAAGCAGGAGATGATAGTCGTCTGCGAGCCGGAGGACAGCGCGGCGTGGTTTGACAAAATGTGGGGCTATACCGTGGAGTTCTTCAGGGCGCTGGATATTCCGGTGAGGACGCTGGAGTGCTGCTCCGGCGATCTGGCCGACCTGAAGGTAAAGAGCGTGGATGTGGAGGCGTGGTCGCCGCGCCAGCAAAAATACTTTGAGGTGGGCAGCTGCTCGAATCTCGGGGACGCGCAGGCGAGGCGGCTGGGCATAAGGATAAAGGGCGGGAGCGGGAATTACTTCGCGCATACGCTGAACAATACCGTGGCCGCGCCGCCGCGGATGCTGATCGCGTTTTTGGAGAACAACCTGAACGCCGATGGGAGCGTGAGGATACCGGAGGCGCTGAGGAGCTATATGGGCGGCCAGGCGGAGATCGGAGTGAAAAAATGACTGAGAGGACGGTTGGCGGCGGGGAGGTTTTTTCGGGGCGCGTGTTCGGCGTGACGGTTGAGGATGTGCTGCTGCCCGACGGCAGGACGGCGCGAAAGGAGATCGTGCGGCACAGCGGCGGCGTCTGTGTGCTGGCGCTGCTTGAGGATGGGCCGGAGCCGCTGGTGCCGCTGGTGCGGCAGTACCGCTACGGCGCGGCGGCGGAGACGCTGGAGATACCGGCGGGGAGGCTGGAGGCTGGCGAGGATCCCGAGGAGTGCGGGCGGCGCGAGCTGGCCGAGGAGTGCGGGCTTTTGGCGGAGAGCTTTGTGCCGCTGGGGACGATTTATCCTACGCCGGCATATTGCGACGAGGTAATACACATTTTTTTGGCGCGAGGGCTTTCGAGGACGGAGGCGTGTCTGGACGACGACGAGTTTTTGAGCGTGGAGTATGTGACGCTTGAGAGGCTTGCGGAGCTGTGCCGCGACGGCGGGATAAATGACGCGAAAACGGTTGTAGCGGCGGTTAGGACAGAGAACAGAGTACAGAGAACAGATAACAGATAGCGATGGGGAGGGGATGTTTATGGCTAAGGTGATACTTATTATTGAGGATGAGCAGACGATCGTGGATATTTTGAAGTTCCATTTGGAGCGCGAGGGGTTTGTCTGCCACGGCGCCGGGAACGGGCTGAAGGGCCTGAGAATGGCCGCGGAGCTGAATCCCGATCTGATTCTGCTGGATATAATGCTGCCGGGGATCGACGGGCTGGAGGTCTGCAAACGGATAAGGGCGCAGGGGTCGCAGACGCCGGTGATTATGCTGACGGCGCGCGAGGAGGAGGAGGACAAGGTTTTCGGGCTTGAGCTGGGCGCCGACGACTATGTGACGAAGCCGTTCGCCATGAAGGAGCTTATCGCGCGCATTAAGGCGAACATGCGGCGGAGCGCGGCGGGGACGGGAACCGGCGGCGAAAACGCGCTGCGTTACGGCGGGCTGACAATTGATTTTAACAGCATGGATGTGAAAAAGGATGGGAAATCGCTTGAATTGTCGCAAAAAGAGTTTGATTTGTTGGTTTTTATGGCGAAACAGCCTAATCAGGTGTTCTCGCGGGACGAGCTGATGGAGAATGTCTGGAACTATGAGTATTACGGGGACGCGCGGACGGTTGACGTTACCGTGCGGCGGCTGAGGGAGAAGCTGGAGGACAATCCCGCGGAGCCGGGGTATATTATGACGCGGCGGGGCGCGGGATACTTTTTTTCAATTAACAATTAACAATTAACAATTAACAATTGGGGGATTACGGCGGGGATAACGACGGAGATGTGGCGATGGGAGGTGAGTGGGAGTGTTTCGGACGATTCATATTAAGCTGGTCGGGATTTTTATTCTGCTTATTGTGTCGCTGATGGCGGTCGTCGGGAGCTTTCTGATCGCCCGGATTGTGCAGCAGTTTTATCTGGAAGAGTTTACGCAGACGATGCAGCAGACCTTTAACAACAACACGGATTTTGTCGCGGCGCTGAGGGCGGCGGCCGCGGAGGGCGACACCCAGCAGCTGAAGGAGATACTCGGCGGGTATTCGGGGGTTTTGAACATTGACTTTAAGCAGCGGCATTTTTATATTCTGGACGCGATGACGGGGGCGTATATCGAGGGGTCGCAGAACGCGGACGCCGCGAATCTTGAGCTGTCGCCGAATATAATCACCGCGCTTACGGGCGAGCCGGGGTTTTCGCTCCAGCTTTCGGGGAGGTTCATGGACTGCGCCGTGCCGGTGCGGAGCGGGGACAACACCTTTATAATTTACATCCGCGATGAGAAAACCGGGCTGAGCGAGCAGATGAACGAGATATTCATTATTATTATAGAATCGCTGATGATCGGGCTGATTATTGCCATTCTTTTGGCTTTTGCGCTGTCAAAGACGATGACAACGCCGATAGAGAACTTGACGAAGTCGGCGAAAATGGTGGCGTCAGGCAGCTTTTCGGAGCCGCTTCCGGTACACTCCGGCGACGAGATTGGCGTTTTGACGCAGACGTTCAACGATATGTCGTCGATACTGCGGGACACGCTGGACGCGGTGGGCAATGAGCGCGACAAGCTGGGGACGCTGTTTCTGCATATGAACGACGGCGTGGCGGCGTTTGGCAGGAGCGGGATGATTCTGCATATGAATCCCGCCGCCGAGGAGCTTTTGGGCGTGAAGTTTGCCGATACGCTGAGATTCGGCGATCTGTTTGAGGGGATTGTTACGTTTGACGAGGTTTTGGACGGGACGGTCACGCGGGCCGTGGAGAAGGACGGGCTGAAGCTGAACATGTCGTTCGCGGCTTACGGCGGCGCGGTGACGGAGGGCGGCGTTATGGCGCTGATCTATGACGTTACGGAGCAGGCGCGGCTGGACCAGATGAGGCGCGAGTTTGTGTCGAGCGTGTCGCATGAGCTGAGGACGCCGCTGACGAATGTGAAGAGTTACGCGGAGACGCTGTGTAATCCGGTGGATTTGGACAGCGATGTTATAGCGAAGTTTTCGTCGGTTATCGTCGGCGAGGCGGACAGGATGACGCGGATTGTTTCGGACCTGTTCACCCTGAGCCGGTTTGATTACGGGCAGATGGACTGGCATATGTCGCGGGTTGCGGCGGCGGAGCTTTTGAAGGGCGCGTTTGAGGCCATGCGGCTGGAGGCGCTGCACAGGGGGCAGAAGCTGTCGCTGGATCTGCCGCTGGATCTGCCGGAGCTTTACGCGGACAGGGAGCGGCTGGCGCAGGTGTTTATAAACATCCTGTCGAACGCGATAAAATATACGCCCGACGGCGGCGACATCGACATGCGGGCGCGGGTGGAGGACGGCAACCTTGTGGTCAGCGTTACCGACACGGGCATGGGGATACCGGAGAATGAAACCGAGCGTGTTTTTGACAGGTTTTACCGCGTGGACAAGGCGCGGTCGCGGGCGTCGGGCGGCACGGGGCTGGGGCTGAGCATCGCAAAGGAAATAATCCAGCATCACAACGGCTGGATTGAGATAGACAGTGTTTTGAATAAGGGCACGACGGTAAGGGTTAAGCTGAAGCTATGAGGGAGCGCTTAAAATCGTATACTATTGTGATACTGTTCATGTCGCTGGTGTGGCTGGCGATGATGAACTGGTTTTATTGGAGCGATGTGCGGCTTGACGCGGAGGCTGAGGGCGCCGAAACGCCCGGGCGGGTCGCCGTCATTGACGCCGCGCGGCCTGTCGCCGGTGATTTTGACAGCTATCGCGTGCATTTGGGCGAGCTTTTCGCGGCCGCGGACACGAGAATGGAAATATCGCGGCGCGAATGGGACGCCGCGCTGGCGGACGGCGGCGTATATTTCAGGTTCCTGTGCCCGACGCCGGCGTGGCTGGTGGCGGAGGGGCTTTCGTTTGAGGAGTCGGATATATTCGGCGGCGTTGAGGTTTTTGAGATGATACTCAGCGAGGACGGGCTTTTTGTGTTCGACGGCGGGGGGTATACGCATTTCAGCGCGCCGCTGCCGGTCGTGCTGCCCGAGCGGGCCGCCGCCGGCGGGGACAACGGGGCGCTGGTTTCTTACGCCGTGACGTCGAGCAGGTTTATGGAGGAGCCGTATCTTTCGGAGCTTTTGGAGAGTCTTGCGTTTAACCCGAACACGAACTTCAGGTATACGCAGACGGACGGGGAGATGGTGGTTGTTGACGACGCGCGCACGCTGCACATAAACCCGAACGGGCGCGTGGTTTATCTCGACGCGACAAGCTATGACGACGAGCCGGTGACAAATGAGCGCGAGGCTGTGAGGCTGTGCTTGGGAATGACGCCCAGAGGGGACGCGTTTTGGGGCGACGGGCAGCTTGTTTTCAACTCGGTTGAGAGTCTGGACGGGGAGCTGAGCCTTGCGCTGACCTATGTGCTGAACGGCGCGGCGTTTTTGGATTGGCAGACGGTTTTTACTGTTCGGAGCGGGATTCTGCGGGAGGCGGTCATATATCTGGCGCCGGCGGCGCTTAGCGGCGAGATGGTGAGGCTGATGCCCAGGGAGCGCGCGGAGTCGCTGCTGCCGCCGGGGCGGCGGGTGTGCGTGGGGTACAGCGCGGTCGGGGGCGGCGTGTGGGCGCCGGATTGGTATGGGTATTAAAACGCGCGCGGTGCGCGCGTTACTAATTAACAATGAACAATTAACAATTAACAATTGGGATGCGGGGGTAGGGCGCGATGTCCTTGGCGGGCCGTGTTTCCGCCGTCGCCGTCTGCGGACGGGACGGGACGCACAGGGGTGCGTCCCCTACAGGGTGCGGGGACGGGGTGGCGTGTGTAGGGGCGGTCGTCCCCGACCGCCCGTGTTTTTTACGGTGTGTGGTTATATGTTTGAGAGGATGTATAGTATCATCATGTGGGCGGGGTAGAAGATGTAGAAGAAATATTGCCAGACGGGGGCGGTGTAGCCCTTTTTTCTGTGTTTGGAGTAGAGAAGTATGGGGATCAGCGAGAACAGGGCGAAGCCGGTAAGCAGGGAGAGGATTACATTGTTTGTGTACGGCATTTCGCTGACCGCGCCGAGGACGGCGAAAATGATTACGGCGGCGGAGTACCATGCCGCGAGCAGGCGCGGGCGGCCGCGGTAGAAGTAGAACACGAACACGATGAGAATGCCGTATGCGCCGTAGTCGGCGTTGAACAGCTGGGCGGCAAACGCCGAGGCCAGCAGCGCCAGAAGCGCCGAAAAGCGCTTGTCCGCGGCCGCGAAGCGGTCGAAGAAATACAGGCCCGCCAGCGCGACGACGAAGGTTACCATTATGCTCTGGTTATCCCACGAGGGGAAGCGGCCGCGGAGGATCAGGTCGAACGGAATCTCGCTGATGAACGCGAATATGATGAGGCGGGACATGTATTTGCCGTAGTTTTTTGTGTAAAAATAGCCCTCGGCGATCATAAACGCGAACAGGGGCATGGCGAGGCGGCCGACGGCGCGGCACACAAAGTACGCGGGCGTGCCGCCCGGGATGAGCGCCACGCCGACATGGTCTATTAGCATAGTGATTACCGCGAGCCATTTCAGGGTAAATGAGGTCACAGTCCCAGCACCTCTTTCGCGTGGTCGCGCATTTTGTATTTGAGGATTTTGCCCGCCGCGTTCATGGGGAAGGAGTCGGTGAAGATTATATATGACGGGATTTTGTGGCGCGACATGCGGGCCGCGACAAAGTCCTTTATGTCCTGCTCGGAGGCGGTTTCGCCGTCCTTTATGATGATGTAGGCGCATATCTCCTCGCCGAATTTCTTGCTGGGGACGCCGACGACCTGAACGTCGCGGACGGCGGGATGATGGTATATAAGCTCCTCTATCTCGCGGGGGTAGACGTTTTCGCCGCCGCGGATTATCATGTCCTTGATACGGCCAGTTATGACGTAGTAGCCCTCCTCGTCCACAAGGCCGACGTCGCCGGTGTGCAGCCAGCCCTCTTCGTCGATGGCGGCGGCGGTGGCTTCGGGCATTTTATAGTAGCCCTTCATCAGCAGGTAGCCGCGGGTGCAGATCTCGCCCTGGACGTTGGGCGGGCAGGGTTCGCCGGTTTCGGGGTCGATTATTTTGCCCTCGGTGTGGGGCAGCAGGCGGCCGACGGTGGACACGCGTTTTTCGATGGGGTCGTCGGTTTGGGACATGGTCATGCCGGGGCTGCACTCGGTCTGGCCGAATACGATTACTATTTCGGACATGTTCATCTGGTCGAATACGCGGCGCATGACCTCAATGGGGCAGGTGGAGCCGGCCATTATGCCGGTGCGGAGGGTGCTGACGTCGTATTTGGCGAAGTCGGGGTGGTCGAGGATGAAGATGAACATGGTGGGGACGCCGTGGACGGCGGTGCATTTTTCGGCCTGAACGGCCTCCAGCACGCCGAGCGGGCTGTAAGCCTCTATCGGGACCATTGTGGAGGCGTGGGTGACGCAGGCCATCATGCCCAGCACCAGCCCGAAGCAGTGGAAGAACGGCACGGGGATGCAGAGCCGGTCTTTATGCGTGAATTTCATATTCTCACCGATGAAGTAGCCATTGTTGACGAGGTTGTGGTGGGTGAGCATGACGCCCTTGGGAAAGCCGGTCGTGCCGGAGGTGTAGAGGATACTCAGCACGTCGGAGGGCTTTATTGAGGTCTGGATGGCGTCGAGCGCGGCGTCGGGGATATTCACTCCCGCCGCGAGCATTTCGCTGAAGCTCTGTGTGCCGGCGAGGCCGGTCACGCTGCCGTTTTTGGGCATGTGGACGACGCGGCGCAGGAGCGGCAGGCGTTCGGAGATGAACGCGGACGGGGGAAGCGTTTCCAGCTCGGGGAGCAGCTCTTTGAGTACCGGGGTGTATTCCAGCCCCTTTACGCCGTCGGAGAACAGCAGAAGCCTTGCGTCCGACTGGCGCAGGAGGTATTCAAGCTCGAAAATCTTATAGTTGGTGTTGACGGTGACGAGGACGGCGCCCAGCTTGGCGCACGCGAAATACGTGTACGCCCACTCGGGGTAGTTCGACGCCCAGACCGCCACGTGGTCGCCCTTTGAGACGCCGAGCGCTATAAGGCCCTTTGCGGTTTCGCGCGCTTTTTCGTTGAATTGCTTATAAGACAGGCGCAGGCCGCGGTCGGGGTAGACCAGCGCGTCGTTATCGGGGTATTCGGCCGCCATTTTGTCCATCCAGTCGCCCAAGGTGGTGTTGAGTAATTGTTTTTCCATAATATTTTTTCCCTTTGTCCGTAAAATTACACTTATATTACCATTACGGCAAGGGGTTGTCAACAGCGAACCGGTGACGGGACGGGGGAAATTTTGGGGGACCACCCCGCCGCGAAATATAAACGGCGCGTCAGGGATGCCGCGCCCTACGGGGGTGCGGGGGGTGTTTGCGGGGTGCGATGTAGGGGCGACCGTCCCCGGTCGCCCGTCGTCCCCCCAATGTCCGTGGCGCCGTTGTGGATGGGACGGGACGCACGGGGGTGCGTCCCCTACGGCAGGGCGGGGATTGGGGAGGCGGGCGGCAGGTTGCCGCCCCTACGAAAACGGCGCGATGAGGACATCGCGCCCTACGGGGGAACGGCGTGCCGGGGGCGTCACGCCCTACTTGACATATGATATGAAAGTAGTATAATGAACTAAGCAACCGATGAACCGGAGGGGTGAGGCATGAAACAGAGTGAAGAGAAAATATATTTAAGGATAGCGCGGGCGCTGGAGGATGATATTCTGTCGGGGCTTATACGCGAGCATGAGCCGGTGCCCTCGACACACCAGTACGCCGAGCATTATCAGGTGAATCCCGCGACGGCGGCAAAGGGAGTGGCGATTCTGCATAAGGCGGGGCTGCTTTATAAAAAGCGCGGGCTGGGGCTTTATGTTTCGCAGGGCGCGCGGGACAGTATTCAGGGCGAGCGCCGCGAGGAGTTCAGGGAGCGATTTATCGTGCCGATGGTGGAAGAGGCGTTTAAGGTGGGGGTTTCGAAGCGCGATTTGGTTGCGATGATTATGGCGGAGTAAATTAGGAGGATTGAATGAAGTTAATCGACAAGGTTTTTGGGACGCACAGCCAGCGCGAGATCAAGCTGATCACGCCGCTGGTCGATGAGATAGAGGGCCTGGAGCAGGAGTACAGGGCGCTTACCGACGAACAATTACAGGCGAAAACGCCGGAATTCAGGGAGCGGCTTGAAAACGGGGAGACGCTGGACGACCTGCTGCCGGAGGCGTTTGCGACGGTGCGGGAGGCCGCGATAAGGGTGCTGGGACAGCGCCCGTACAATGTGCAGCTTATCGGCGGGATTATTCTGTTTCAGGGGCGCGTGGCCGAGATGAAAACCGGCGAGGGTAAGACACTTGTGGCAACGCTGCCGTCGTATCTCAGCGCGCTCGGGGGGCGCGGCGTACACATCGTCACCGTCAACGATTATCTCGCGCGGCGCGACTCGGAGTGGATGGGCGCGATTCACCGGTTTTTGGGGCTGACGGTCGGGCTTGTGGTACACGGGCTGACAAACGAGGAGCGGCGCGAGGCGTATAACGCCGACATCACTTACGGCACGAACAACGAGCTGGGGTTTGATTATCTGCGCGACAATATGGCGATATATAAGGAGAATATGGTGTGCCGGGGGCGGGCGTTCGCTATCGTGGACGAGGTTGACTCGATTCTGATAGACGAGGCGCGGACGCCGCTGATTATCTCGGGGCAGGGTGAGACGTCCAGCGTTATGTACCAGCAGGCGGACGGGTTTGTCAAGCGGCTTAAAAAGACGGTTGTTAGGGAGCTGGACTCGAAGCAGGAGCATGACGACATTGAGGGCGACTATATCGTGGACGAGAAGGCCAAGACGGCGACGCTTACCCCCGTCGGGATCGAGAAGGCGGAGAGGCATTTTAACGTGGAGAACCTGACCGAGCCGGAGAACGCGACGCTGTTCCATCATATACAGCAGGCGCTGAAGGCATACGGCACGATGAAACGGGATGTGGATTACGTCGTGCGCGAGGGCGAGGTCGTTATCGTTGACGAGTTTACGGGGCGGCTTATGTTCGGGCGCAGGTACTCCGAGGGGCTGCATCAGGCTATCGAGGCCAAAGAGGGCGTTAAGATAGAGCATGAGAGCAAGACGCTGGCGACGATTACGTTCCAGAACTTTTTCAGGCTGTATGACAAGCTGTCGGGCATGACCGGCACGGCGCTGACGGAGGCCGAGGAGTTTTCGGCGATATACAAGCTGGATATTATAGAGATACCGACGAATGTGCCCATTGCGCGTATAGACCATTCCGACGCGGTGTATAAAAACCTGGCGGGCAAGACGCGGGCGATAATCAATCAGGTTAAGGACTGCCACGAGAGAGGGCAGCCGGTGCTGGTGGGCACGGTGTCGATAGAGAGCAGCGAGTTTTTGTCGAAGCTCCTGAAGCGGGAGGGCATAAAGCATAACGTGCTTAACGCGAAGAACCATGAGCGCGAGGCGGAGATAGTCGCGCAGGCGGGCGCGCCGGGCGCGGTGACGATTGCCACGAACATGGCGGGGCGCGGCACGGACATCAAGCTGGGCGGCGCGGGCGCGCTGCCGGGCAGTGAGGAGCCTGCGCCCGCGGGCAATCTTGCGATGGACGCGGAGAAGGTGAAGGAGGCCGGCGGGCTGTTCATACTGGGTACGGAGCGGCACGAGAGCCGGCGAATCGACAATCAGCTGCGCGGGCGCGCGGGACGTCAGGGCGACCCCGGTTCGTCGAGGTTCTTTATATCGCTGGAGGACGACCTTATGCGGCTGTTCGGCACGAGCCGGATAGAGGGGATGCTGGACCGGCTGGGGCTGGACGAGGATACGCCGATAGACCAGAAAATGCTGTCGAACGCCATCGAGAACGCGCAGAAGCGTGTGGAGTCGAAGAACTTCCAGACGCGCAAGCATGTTTTGCAGTACGACGACGTTATGAATAAGCAGCGCGAGATAATCTATACACAGCGGTATAAGGTGCTGGAGGGCGGCGACCTGCGCGAGCAGATAGTGTCGATGATAACCGGCAATATAAACCGCGCGGTGGACGCGTCGTTCGGGGAGAGCAAATACGCGAGGGAACCGGCGCAGATCGAGGCGCTTATAGACCAGTTTGCCGGGGTTTTTCTGAAGCCGCGGGAGATACGGTATTCAAAAGAAGAGCTGGACGAGCTGACCGGCGACGACGTTAGGGAGCGGCTGACCGCGCGGGCCATGGAGGTTTACGAGCAGCGGGAGCGCGAGCTGGGCGAGAAGGTTATGCGCGAGCTGGAGCGGGTGGTGCTGCTTAACGCCGTGGATACGCATTGGACGGACCATATCGACGCCATGCACGAGCTGAGGCAGGGCATTGGGCTGAGGGCGTATGCCCAGACGGATCCAGTTAAGGAGTACACGCGCGAAGGGTTTGACATGTTTGACAGCATGACGCAGGCTATACGCGAGATGACGGTGAGGATGGTGTATACCGTGCGCGTGAGGGGCGCCGACGCGCCGCAGCGGCGGCAGGTCGCAAGGGTCACCGGAGAGAGCGCGGGCGGCGACGGGACGCCGGTTAAGCGGCAGCCGGTGAAGAAGGCGGTTAAGGTGGGGCGCAACGACCCGTGCCCGTGCGGGAGCGGGAAGAAATATAAAAAGTGCTGCGGGTTTGAGGCAATGAACAATTAACAATTAACAATTAACAATTAGGGAACGATTTCTTGTAACTTGTAACTTGTAACTCGTGGCTCGTCAGGCGGCGCGATGAGGGCATCGCGCCCTGCAGGAGGGAAGATTAATTGGCAGGGATATACGCGATAGATGATATAAAAAGGATCACTGTGCCGATAGCCCAGAGATATGGGGTGAAAAAGCTGGCGCTGTTTGGTTCATATGCCCGCGGCGAACAGAAGGAAACCAGCGATATTGACTTTCTGATCGAGAAGGGAAGAATACAGGGGTGGGAATTCTTCGGGTTTATAAACAGTTTGGAGGATAATTTAGGCACGCGCGTTGATGTTATGACGTATGATTCGTTAAGGGATTCCCTTATTGCCGGCGCCGTTAAAAACGAGGTGGTTTTGTATGAGAGATAGAGATATTGTTGTATTAAAAAAGGTTTTGCGATACTCAGATGAAATAGATGGAACTATCGCAAGATTTGATTTGGATTTCAATAAATTTAAGAGTGATTACGTCGTGAAAAACGCGATTGCCATGTGTGTTTTGCAAATAGGTGAGTTAGCCGGAAAGCTGACGGAAGAATTCAAGTCGGCATATGGTGAAATGCCGTGGCGCGATATAATATCAATACGAAACAGGGCGGCTCACGCCTATGAGAGTATAGATGTTGAAATATTGTGGGGAATAGCCGTAAAGAATATCCCTGAATTGAAAAAATATTGCGAAAAAATACTTAAAGAATGGGAAATGCTTAGGAGGGAAGGTTAATTGGCGGAGCAGAGAAAGGATCATTATGAGGTGCTGGGCGTTGGCAGGAGCGCCTCTGACGACGATATTAAAAAGGCGTACCGTAAGCTGGCGAAGGAGAATCATCCCGATTTGAACCCGGGCGATAAGGCCGCCGAAGCTAAGTTTAAGGAGATCAGCGCGGCGTATGAGACGCTGTCCGATCCTGACAAGCGCTCGCGGTACGACAGGTACGGACATACGGATCCGCAGGCCGGTTACGGAGGGCCGGGGGGCTTCGGCGGGTTTGAGGATTTTGACCTCGGCTCGATTTTTGAGTCGTTTTTCGGGGGGTTCGGAGGCTCGGCGCAGCGGCGCAACGCTCCCCGGCGCGGTGACAGCATACGGCTTTCGCTGGGGCTGACGTTTGAGGAGGCGGTTTTCGGCTGCTCGAAGGAGATCACGCTGAACCGCATAGAGAAGTGTGATAAATGCGGCGGGTCCGGCGCCTCGGAGGGCACCGGCGCCGATTCGTGCGCGGCCTGCGGCGGCGCGGGACAGGTCAGGACGGTGAGGCGGACGCCGCTGGGCTCTATGCAGACTGCGGAGGAGTGCAAGGCTTGCGGCGGGCGCGGGAAGATTATTAAAAACCCGTGCGCGGAGTGCCGGGGAGTGGGGCTTGCGCGGCGCAAGGTTGCGGTGACGGTGAATGTGCCCGCGGGGATAGACGGCGGGCAGACGTTCACGCTGAGGGGACAGGGCAACGCCGGATTGAACGGCGGGCCGTCGGGCGATGTGCTGGTGACGGTGAGCGTCGCGCCGCATAAGCTCTTCTCGCGCGACGGGACGGCGCTGCACTGCGAGATGCCGGTCACGTTCGCGCAGGCGGCGCTGGGCGCGGAGCTGGAGGTGCCGACTATCGACGGCAGGGTGAAATACACGCTGCCGGAGGGGACGCAGAACGGCACGACGTTCAGGCTGAAGGGCAAAGGGGTGCCGGCCGTCAACTCGAAGGCGCGCGGCGACCAGTTTGTACACATACTTGTTGAGGTGCCGACGAATCTGAATAAGAAGCAGAAGGATTTAATAAAAGAGTTCGGGGAGCAGACAAGCGGGCAGAACCCGAAGAACAAAACCTTTTGGGAAAAGATAAGATAGGGGTATTTTATCAATGAATATATCTGAATATACTGTTTATTTGTTCCCGTTTGCGGTGCTGGTTTTTATCGGGGTTTGGTTCTGGCGCTGTATGCGGGCGCGTCAGGCCTCGGGAGGACGCTTTGACTGGGTGCGGAACGGGCCGAGGACGCTGACGGGGTTTGAGAGGCGCGGCAGAATGGCGGCGCGGGATATTCTGCCAGTGCTGCTGATAACGCTCGCGGCAGGCGCGGCGGCGTTTATCAATCTGGGCGAGCCGTATGCGCCGCAGTCGTTTCAGATGATTGACGCGGACGGGATTGTCATAGACGTCGGGCGTGAGATGAAGATAGACACCG
>WRMG01000012.1 GCA_009777255.1 Oscillospiraceae bacterium
GGCCTCGGGGGGCGCGAAGATGTCGGCGTTGTCGTAGCCGTCTACAAGCGGATTCTGATAATAGGCCATGTCGCCGCCATGCGGGATAAACGGCAGCGACGGCGGCGCGGGCATGGGCAGTATCCCCGCCGTAGCTTTAGCCGGAGGGGATACCGGCGCGTTGGCGGCGATAATCACAAGCGCGAACAACAGGCATGTAATGCGCTTGCATTTCGTTTTTGTTCTCTGGTTCATACCGTTTATCACTTCCGTTTATGGGTAGAGGGGAGATTCCTCCCCTCTCTTCTCGCTGGTTTGCTTATCAGCCCGCCGAACCGCCGGCAAATGACTTGAACATCCTGATCCCGATCTTTGCGGCGAACAGCGCGCCGAATATGCTCAGCGCTATCGGCAGGATTATGCCCATCGACGCCATGATGTCTGCCAGCATTTTGGTGAACGCCGTCTGTAACATGCCGCTCACGTCGGCGGTGCCGCCGTCGCCGGTCGCAAACGCCGTTACTGACATCGCGCCGACTATCGTCATCATTGCGAGCATGAGCCCGAACCGTAGCTTCTTCATTGCTATTCCTCCTCTCTCTCGTATTAACAAAATCCTCACCGGATTATGCTCGTCAGTAAGTAACGAATCCTCGTTACCGACCATGGCAGAAACCATGTCACGAAGCCTATCAGAAGACCCCATTTCACGCCATCCGTGAAACCGTTGAACAGCTCGCTCATACCTTGAATGTCACCGCCCATATCATCACGACTATAAAGCCGGCCAATACTCCGAGGATTACGCCCA
Organism: Oscillospiraceae bacterium; assembly: GCA_009777255.1. Taxonomy (GTDB): domain Bacteria; phylum Bacillota; class Clostridia; order Oscillospirales; family UBA929; genus WRMG01. Next base: position 791 of record WRMG01000012.1, read on the forward strand.
GATCATACGCGCTTATCTCCGGCGCAGCTGGTATATCATCCTCAACAGCAGCCGTAAGCTCCGCCGTCGTATCAGCAATTGTTCCCGCTTGTTGTTCCATCTGCTCTTCAAGTTCATCTATATACACCTCTTCTCGAGACAGCTCTTCAGGCTCCGGTGTTGGCGGCGGCGGCGTTGGGGCCGGCAGGGTTACAGGCGCTAATAATACCGCTGTCATGACTTGTCGCGGACTCCGCGCAGCTTATACTCGTCTATGGTTTCCTTCTGTTCCTCGCGTTCCGCTTGTTTGCGCTCTCGGTATTTCAGTACGCGCGTGCCCGCTATGCCGAACGTGAACAGGCCTACCGCTATCACCCACACATACGTTGTGTTACTTGTCAGCCATTCCCACATCTGGGACACCTCCTTACTTTCCTAAACAATCAACCAACATTGAAAAATTTACTTTTATTTCGTCCATGCGATTCTCTGACCAATCTTCTTTACGGATTTGTTTGCTGTTCGCAAAGCTATGGCAGCTACTGCAAACGCCATCCTTTTCACCCGGCGCATTATTACAGAACCGGCTGCCGCCTAGGGCGTGATAAAATTTCTTGCCGCAGCCGACACACCTTGATTCCAGCTTATACAGCTTGATCTTGGCCTTGTACAAACCCTTTAGATAACAAATAACCCCGTAACAAACAAACGCCATCACGATCATAAGTAAAGCTAAACCGAATACTGCGCCTGTCATTATGCCGATTGCTTTTCCTAATGCCTCTACTATCTCATTTGTTGTCAGCTCTTGCATGGGGACACCTACTAATTATTAAATTTTTGTGAACTGTTGTAAGTTGTTCGCTTACGTTATACAGTATACAGCGTAAGTTTACGTAAGTCAATAGCCAATTGATTATTTTTTACAAATGTTCTAAAATTAGTAAGAGGTGATAATTCATGGGGACTACTAAAAAGGTTCTATCAATTAGAATTGATGAGGAACTAAAACAAAAGATTCACGATGAAGCAATACTACAAAGAAGAAACGAAACGAACCTTGTAACCGTTATTCTCGAAGACTACTTCGAGAACATCGACCGGACAAAAAAAATAGCTGAACGTAAAAAGTAAAAGACCCTCGGCCACCACCGAAGGTCTTTTGCTGATATTGAGGGGGACGCTACATATGATAAAGGATTTTCTACAGTTCTTATCTAGGTTTTTTTCCTATGGGCTTGGCGCGGCGCTTCTATACATTGGAGCGGCTACTCTAATTGCAAAACAACAATGGTATGGAATATTAATTATCCTCGTTGCTCTTTTTTTCCTCTTTTTGGGAACAAGGAAAAAGAGATAGTTAACCACCGTCGAGATAAGAAGTAAATAGAGGTATACCAATCAGCAGCTCCCCGGCAGTGTACCAGACTGCCGGAGAATCCAAAGGAGGGGGTGATTCCTATCAATCTTCTACGATACTTACCATTTGTCTTTTTCTTTATCTCTGCTTCAGCTTTCGCATTAACATACGGCCTGTTTTCTTGGCAAACACTATATTGTGTTCTCGTATTTATAGGCCTGTTTTTACTCGGCGTCTGGATAAAACGCCTTATTACCCGAAGTATCAACCGTAAAAGATTTTGACTTTCCGCTGATTGGTATACCTTTACTTGCTTCTCCTTCCGGCACGCCAACCTAACCACGGGTTGGCGTGAATGTATTTGCTCTGACGAGCAATTATTAGATCCGCGCTGCCGCGCGTTCTCCTCTTTCTTTTAAGGGCGGGGCTGTCGGGGCGCGGCGCTGTACCGTTGCTTCCATTTGACCACTAGGTTAGGTTGCTTGTGGCTATACTTTGACGGCGCTATGTTTCCGCGCCTGTCGGTGGCCACTCTGTTATGCCAAAAACCGAATCCTTATACACACCCGCGAAAACCGAACAAAACCTGTACCCTTTTGTCCAGTTTTTGTACAAGCTTCCCTTTTTAACTCCACACTATTCTCAAAAACTGGTACGCTCACCTACGGCTCGCACAAAAGAACCGTTTTGTCACAGTTTTCGCGGGCCTGCGGCGGTCAGCTTATCGACGACCTCACGGTATTTTTGTTCGAACGGCGATATTTTGTCTTTTCCGGCGTAGTAACTGCCGTGTTCGGCTTTCAGCTGCCTGTATTTAGGGTTAATCTTTGAACTGCTGGCGGCGGTCAGCTCCTCGATGAAGCTGTCCATGCCTTTTATCTCTATGTAGGTCGCTATCGCGTTTCCCGCCTGTTTGAAGATGTAATCTTCGAGTTTGCCGAGGTTGTACTCTACGCCGAGGTTTTCAAAGAGCCGTACACGTTCCGCGGCGCCCACGAACCGCGACCAGTATTCTGTCATCTCCCAACGCCATTTATTGCTATCACTGCCGCTGGGGACGACGTAGCGCAGATTATTCTTTATTATGCCGAGGAATTTATCTCTTATGGAATCCTCGCCGAAATTAACGTATCTGCGCACGAACGCCGCGGCGTTTTCCTTGCGGAGCTGAAGCTCAGCGCGGATCCAATGCGTGCCGTCCGTCAGGCCGCGCTCTCGCGCTTTGTCGTAAATCCTGATCATCGTGTTCGAGCCTTTGCACCCATGGTTTATTGTTGAGCCTTTGGAGCTGATTATCGCTTCGTAATAATCGAATTTGGAAACAAACCGTTCGGCCTGTGTATCATGAAAGAGCTCGTCCATCTCAAGTATGCCGTCATGGTCGTCGAACGCTATATCTGTTCGGGTGTAATTGATGTCGCCGCCATCATACGAGAGCGACTTGAACAGCTCATAAAAGCTGATGTCCGAGTACGATTCGAACGTCCGGCAGCCCTGCCCGGACAGCTCGCACCATACGCCCATATCCTCCCTGCCGTTGTAGTGGATAGAGATACCGCCGAAGTATAACCGGTCTCTGTAGCCGTTTGCGCCTTTGGTACCGGTGAACGGTACGCCCTGAACCTTTAATACATCTTCTATGAGGTCGGCAGGACTATGTATCTTGCTGGTGAACGATACCCAGTCGAAGAGATAAAAAGAATTCGGATACTCAGGAAACGTCATCAAACACCCACCCTCTTGTATGTAGTACCCCCCTGTTAGCGGGGGGGGTACAAACCGGCGCTCTGCGCCGCTTCTTCAGATTACAGTTAACAGTTAACTGCCTTATCTGTTATCTGTTCGTTGTTATCTGTTAACTGTTAACTATCCTCGCTCCCCACTCGGTGGTCTGCACCTCCAACAGGCTCACACCGACGAGCTCTTTTGCGTATTCTTCGGCCTGTTGTTTTTCGAGCGCGGTAAAACGCCGGTCCTCCCCCAGAGGGGCCCCACCGGCATTTTCCCGCGCTTTCAAAATAAGCGAAGCCTCGAGCTCGCTGTCCGCCTCGAACATATTCGACGTGTTGTAGATATTCGCCAGCCATGCGCGGTACGTAAAGAAGCCAGTCTTGCGGAACATCTTTATGTCGAACTTTATCCAGCGCGTTACGGAGATAAACAGCGTTATCCCTAACAGCTTCGTGAACAGCCACAACAGCAGCATGAACATCTTGCCGCTGGGGTTGTTCTCGACCTTGAAATGGATCGTCTCACGCTCCAGCAGCTTACGGATAGCGGGGTCGATATTATTTATGTGCTGCGTTATCAGCAGGAAATCGAACCCCAGCTTGCGGTGCTGCGTGAAGAACCATTTCCAGATCTTGCGGGTGTCGTTCTCTTTCATCAGCTCGGGGTCGAACATCAGCTGGCACTCGTCCAGCACCACCAGCGTCTGGCCTTCGTAGACCCGGCCTTTGGCGTTCTTCTTATGGTGTTTACGCGCGAACTCTACAAAGTTCTCGACTAACACCATCGAATTATCCCACACTATCGGCATACGCGCCAGCCGGCCCAGCCGGCCGGGAAGCTCGATCTCGAAGTTGAGGATTGTACGGCGCCGCATCATTAAGCGCTGCAAAATCTTTTTGACGGCGTTCAGGCTCTTGCCGCTGCCGGGGGTGCCCGTGTATATGTCGATCATTTTATCATCACTCCCCTATTGAATCGCTTTGAACCATCTTAAAGCTATCGAAACTACATACCATAGAGCTATCGCCACAAGCCACAGCTCAAGCATTACTATCATCTCGGAGATAGGCACAAACCAGTTGAGTGTCGCCAGCAGCTCGTTATCCAAGGTATTCTGAAAGGAATGGAACGGGCATAGATCAGGGATTCCGCTGAACACGCTGTTTATGCCGCTGCCGATACTCTCTATAAGGCCGTTAAGAAACCCGATTATCCAGTCACCCATATCGTCACCACCTTATCAGTTTAGGCGTCAGCTTAATCAAGCCGATTGTAAACAGGGTTACTATGAAGAACCGCATCATAGGCATTAACGGAGATATGACCGTTAGGTCAAGCGTAAATTCCACGGGCGCCCTGCCGGGTAACAGCGGCAGCGACACATGGAATATTGGTTCCTTGGATTGCGCTCTAAACGAGGTCAGGACATTTGCGACATCCCACGGTAAGCAGAACGGGAAGACCGCGGGAAACGCTATACCCAGCAGCGGCGAGAAGTCTACTTTTGAGCCGACGCCGGTGTCGGGGATTGCGGGGTTATCGGTGCCGGCGTCCGTGTTGGCGTCCGTGCCGGCTTTTGTATCCGCTGCCGCTTTTTCAGCTGCCGCCGCTGCCGCTTCTGTCTCCGCTTCCGTCATTGCGCCGGGGTTTATGAGGTCAATCATTCCTTCGATAGTCTCTATCCGGCTCCGTATTTCTTTATACTCGGCTTCCGTTACTCTTTCGGGAATTGAATCGTGGAATTCCTTTATACCGTTGAGCAGCCTGTCAAATCCTAGTAAGCCTTGCAACAGTGTCCATATGCTCCACAGTAAATCCCTCAGCTCGTCCGCTTTCGCTTTGCCGTCCCAGACATCGGTTCCGGGCGGCACGGGGATCGGCGGGGAATATACGTCGGCGCCGCTCATGGCGTTGATGGCTTTCCAGCGCTGGAAGGCCTCGCTGAAGTCGGGCGCAGTCCATGCGGGCGGAAGCGTCATGGTGACTTCTGCGGGCAGCTCTTCCGGTGCGTCGTTGGTGACGGTATTTGTTGAACCAATGCCGAATTCTTCGTATGTCACATCAGGAACACTAGGAGCATACTCATAGCTAATAATACTTGATGCGGTATCTATAAGCTTACTAACGAGAAATTTTACAGTTCTAGTTGTATCTGTAAACCTTAAAAATAAGTATCTATTCTGAGGTGGATGTTCCGAACTACTGGCAATCGCTTCAAACCAATAATATAACCCATCTACATCTTCCCATCTAACGGGATTCCCTAACAATATTTTTCTTGTGCCGTACGGCTGATACACTCCATTTATATAACCTTGGCCATTAACAATTCCTGATGGATGATAATATATCCAGCCAATAGGTACTCTGTAATATCTTTCATAATTTACAGGATTACCGTACCGTTGCCCATATTCTACAAATTCAAGCCCCCACATTGGATTGTTTTCTACTTCTTCTATATACCAATCACCTGCATTAAAAGTATTTACAGCCGGATAATGTTCCTGTCTAACCCTGAATATTGCGTCAAGCAATCCCCTGTCGTAGTGAATCCGCTTTATCTCATCTACACCCATCGCCCACCATGCCGCTATCTCACCCGCCTTATTCCATATCGAACTTCGCTCCACGGCTTCTAATCCGTTGTATACGGCGATTGCGCTCTCCAGCATATGCCCGATGGCGTCCTCGCTGGGGACATACGCGCCGTTGCCGAGGTCCGACACGTATTGAACGCCTGCCGCGCGCTGTGCCGCCATTGTTGCTTCGATGAGCGCGAAGATGTCGGCGTTGTCGTAGCCGTCTACAAGCGGATTCTGATAATAGGCCATGTCGCCGCCATGCGGGATAAACGGCAGTGACGGCGGCGCGGGCATGGGCAGTATCCCCGCGGTCGCTTTCGCCGGAGGGGATACCGGCGCGTTGGCGGCGATAATCACAAGCGCGAACAACAGGCAAATGACGCGCTTGTATTTGGCTTTTGTTCTTTGGTTCATACCGTTTATCACTTCCGTTTATGGGTAGAGGGGAGATTATTCTCCCCTCTCTTCTCGCTGGTTTCATTATCAGCCCGCCGAGCCGCCGGCAAATGTTTGACATTGTGTGTCAATATGTTATAATAAAAAGAAGAAGGCAGGAATATCGCTAATCTTATTGTCAAAGTGGTCAATGATTACTTAGACGGTATTGACGACGCAAAAAAAGACTTAGCAAATAAGCGTCCCGACCTGCACGGTGGGGACGCTTAACTATAGATTGAGGGGGATTATTTTCATATGCCTGATTCTTTCGTTGATTCTTTTATAAACTATCTAATTATTTTTTCTGGCCTTATCATCACCGCTATCCCCGTTTTAATTGTAATCGGAATCATCAGCGCCATTATTAGGCCGTCAGGCGGCATGTAGCTGTTACTATCAATATATCTATTATTACGCACTTAATCAAAAAGAACTGATGGCCGATGTTGCGAAATGTATTTACCCCCTCAGCAAAATTTTTTTCAAATTTAATGGAAAGCATACTTGACATTGCCCGGCAGCTATGCTACACTGATGTCAAGCTAGCTTTCCATTATATAGGTGGTGGTTTTTTGAAAAACAGGATCGAAGAATTCCGCAAACAGCGCGGCATAACGCAGGAGGAGCTTGCCGCCGCGCTGGAGGTTTCAAGGCAAACGATAGGCTCTCTGGAAAACGGCAGATATAATCCGTCTATTTTGCTCGCGTTTAAGCTGTCCGAATACTTCGGCGTGAGCATCGAAGAAATTTTTATTTATTAAGGAGGAAAAACAATGAATAAGCTCAAAACACTGGCTTTTTACGCCGGTATAGCAATTTTCGCCGGCGGCATCGCCGCAATTATATTTATTGACGCGGAGGACATTATGAGGTTCTTTCCCGCCGTCATGATTTTATCCGGCACATTGCTCATCAGCGCAAGCATACCGTCCATGCTCGGCAAAAACCCAAAATTGGCAAAGGAGCTGGAAATCCACGAGAAAGATGAGCGCAACATCCGGCTGCGGGAGAAAGCGGGTTACAGCACTTGGTTTGTCACCCAGTTTGTTCTCATGGCGATGATGATAACCTTCGTCATATTGGATTATAAACTGCCGGGCTGGATAGCGGTCGGCGCGCTTTTCATCCATAACGCAAGCCTTATCGCGGGGATATTTATCCACAACAAAAAAATGTGAAAACGGAGGAATCAAGATGAGAAACAGAAGGACAGGACTGTACGGGCTGGGGCTGATAATCTGCTCTGCAATTTTTGTTGTCAGCTTTATTTTGTTTATGACAGGCATTATGGAAAACGTGTCAAGAGTCATAAATTCCGCGGCAACGGGAGCCGGCCTCGTATGCTTGGTTAATTATATCCGCAGAAAAAAAGAACCCGAGTATGCCAAACGGCAGGACATCGAGTTAAAAGACGAGCGCAATAAAATGCTGGACGGAAAAGCGGCGTATTTCTCATGGACCGTCGGGCTTTGTGTCTTAGGCGTTATGATATTTATTTTCTCGCCGTTATTTTTGGGGACTGTAACGTCGTTTCTGATTGTTTGCGCGGCGTTTGCTATATATTTTGCGAGTTTCTTAATAGCGAGGTTATATTTCAGCAAAAAAATGTAGGTGTCCCCTGCTGTTCTAGCCCGCGTTTCGCCCCGCCGCGAACGCTTTCCGGTTTATATCCAAATGCGTCCCCTTCACGGCTGCGGCGAGCGCGGCGTCCCACTCCCCGTCCGTGCCGCCGATTATGCCGGAGGCGGCGCCCAGCACTACGACGTTCGCGGTTCTCGGGCTGCCCGCTTTCGCGGCCAGCTCAAGCGCGTCCAGCGCAATCACTTTATATCCGGCGGCGCGTATGGTGTCTGTCACCCCTTCAGGATAAGGCATAGCGCCGGTCAGCACCGGCATGGGCATAACGCGCTGGGTACTCATTATCACCGTCCCGCCGGGTTTCAGCTGGTTTAAGTAGCGCAGGGCCTCGATCTGCTCAAACGCTATCAATATATCGCCCTCGCCGTCGGTAATCAGCGGGCTGTACACCGCCTTTCCGGCGCGCACGGTCGTTATAACGCTGCCGCCGCGCTGGCTCATGCCGTGTACCTCGCTGACCTTGACCGTTTCGCCGCGCGCCTCGTATAACGCGCTGAGTATGCGGCTGGCCAGAAGCGAGCCCTGCCCGCCGACGCCGGCAATCACTATATTAATCATATCAGTTAACCTCCCTGATCGCGCCGAAACGGCACAGCTTCGCGCACAGGCCGCAGCCGACGCACTGGGATTCGTCGATCTCCGTCGCGCCGCTTTGCGCGGTGTGCATCGCCGGACAGCCTATACGCAGGCATATCTTGCATTTTTTACAGTTCTCTATGACCAGCGGCGGCTTCTTTTCCACATTTTTAAGCAGCGCGCACGGGCGCAGGACGATTATAACGGACGGCTCATCTGCCGCCAGCTCCTCCCGCAATGCCTTTTCGATACCCGTAATATCGTGCGCGTCCACCACGCTTACGCGGTTCACGCCGCATCCGCGGCACAGCGCCTCGAGGTCAAGCACCGGCGCCGGCTTCCCCTTCAGCGTTTCGCCGGTGACCGGATTGGCCTGATGGCCCGTCATGCCCGTCGTCCTGTTGTCCAGTATCATCACCGTTGACGCGCTCTGGTTATACACCGCGTTTATCAGCCCCGTGACGCCCGAGTGGACAAACGTCGAATCCCCTATCACCGCCACCGTCCGCTCCGCCATTTCAGGGCGGGCTTTCAGCAAGCCGTGCAAGCTGGACACCGACGCGCCCATGCAGAGACACACATCCATGGAGTCCAGCGGCTTTGCCGCGCCCAGCGTATAGCAGCCGATGTCGCCCGTCACGGCGAGCTTCAGCTTGTTCATCACATAGAACGGGCCGCGGTGCGGGCAGCCCACGCACAGCACCGGCGGTCTGGGCGGCGGCGGCGTCACGGCCGCTGTTTTTACGTCTGTAAAGCCGATCAGCTTGCGCAACTGCGGAACGGTGTATTCTCCAAGCGGCGACAGCTCGGCCTTGCCAACCACTGAAACGCCGTGCTTTTTGCAGTGCGTTTCGATAAAATCGTCCAATTCTTCTACTACGTAAAGCACATCCACTTTACTCGCCAGTTCCTTCAAGTGCGAAACCGGCAGCGGGTACACCATGCCGAGCTTCAGGTAGCTGGCCGTGTCCCCGAACGCCTCGCGTGCGGTTTGATACGCTATGCCCGCCGCGACGACGCCGATTTTGCGCTCAGTCCCCCACTCTATCCGGTTTATGTCTGCGGTTTCGCACCATTCGCCCAGCGCCTCTATGTGCTTTTCGACCTCGGCGTGACGCGCGCGCGCCATGGCCGGCATCATCACGTACTTGCCGACGTTTTTTTCGTATACGCGCAGGGGCGGCGCCTGCCTCTCCCCCAGTTCCACCGGCGTCTGCGCGTGAGATATGCGCGTCGAGAGCCGGACAAATACCGGCGTGTCGAACCGCTCCGACAGCTCAAACGCCAGCTTGGTGAAATCCTTGCACTCCTGCGAGTCGGCGGGCTCGAGCATCGGTATCTTCGCGGCCATCGCGTAATGGCGGCTGTCCTGCTCGTTCTGGGACGAGTGCATACCCATATCGTCGGCGACGGCTATGACCAGCCCGCCGTTCACGCCGGTGTACGCCGCCGTGAACAAGGGGTCCGCCGCGACGTTAAGCCCGACATGCTTCATGCCGGAAAACGCGCGCGCGCCCGCCACCGACGCTCCGAACGCGGACTCGGCGGCCACCTTTTCATTCGGCGCCCACTCCGCGTATATCTCCTCGTATTCGGCGGCGTATTTGGTTATCTCCGTGCTGGGCGTGCCCGGGTAGGACGAAACAAAGGTACAGCCCGCCTCGTACAGCCCTCGCGCCACCGCCTCGTTGCCTAGCATCATTTTTTTCATAACAGACCTCCATTATTTATTATGTCTTCTGAGCGCGGCCGCGTATAAACGGCGCGATGACCACGTAAACGGCGCCATCACTCAAACGGCGCGATGAGGACATCGCGCCCTACGGCGTTCTCAGGTCTACGACGCGTTTCGCCTTGCCCTGGAAGCGTTCTATCGTCTTCGGCGCCACCAGGCTGACCTTGACATTCAGGCCCAGAACCACGCGCAGCTTGTCCTTTATGCGCTGCTGGATCCTCTCCAGCTCGGAGAACCGTTCAAGCACCGAGGCGTCGGTCAGCTCGACCTTGACCTCCAGCGTATCGGCCGCGCCCTCGCGGCGCACCAGCAGCAGATAATGCGGCCCGATATGCTTCATGCCGATAAGCACGCTCTCGATCTGCGACGGGAACACGTTGACGCCCCTTATAATCATCATGTCGTCGCTGCGGCCGCGCGTCGGCGACATGCGGATGTGCGTGCGCCCGCACGCGCAGGGCTCATCGTACAGGCAGGTGATGTCCCGCGTGCGGTAACGCAGCAGCGGCAGGCCCTCCTTCGTCAGCGTGGTGACGACCAGCTCGCCCTGTTCGCCGTAGGGCAGCCGCTCCCCCGTATCGGGGTCTATGATCTCGGGGAAAAAGTGGTCCTCCGCGATATGCAGCCCGTCGCGCTCCATACACTCGCCGGACAGGCCCGGCCCGATAAGCTCGCACATGCCGTAGTTATTCGTGGCGATAATGCCGAGGTTTTCCTCTATCTTTACGCGCATCTCCGGCGTGCAGCCCTCGCCGCCGAACAGCCCGACGCGCAGCTTTAGATTTTCCTTAACGCCCATTTCCGCCGCCAGCTCGGAGATATACAGGGCGTAGGACGGCGTTGCTATCAGCACCGTCGTACCCATATCCTGCATCATCATCAGCTGCCGTTCGGTGTTGCCGGACGACATTGGCAGCACCGTCGCGCCTATGCGCTCCATGCCCTGATGCAGCCCGAAGCCGCCGGTGAACAGCCCGTAGCCGAAGCTCACCTGCGCTAAATCGTCCTCGGTCACGCCGACGGCGGTGGCGAGCCGCGCGATAAGATCCGCCCACATCGCCAGATCGCGGCGCGTATAGCCCGCTATCGTCGGCTTGCCCGTCGTGCCGGATGTGCCTTGCAGCCGCACGATCTCGCGCCCCGGCACGGCGAACATCCCGAACGGGTAGCTGTCCCTGAAATCGTCCTTGACGGTGAACGGCACTCTTGTGAGATCGTCCGTTGTTTGGATGTCCTCCGGTTTAAGGCCCGCCGCCTCAAGCTTCGCGCGCTGGACCGGCGCGTTTTTGAATATATGCGCCGCGGTCTCCCGCAGACGCTCGTTTTGCAGCTCTTTTACCGCGTCCCGGGACAGCGTCTCAAGCTCCGGCTGCCACATTTGTGTTTTTGTCATAATGCCTCCTCAGCTCCCGTTATCGCCAAGGGCGTCGCTGACCTTAACGCTGACCGTCTTCTCATAGCAGGAGAAGCAATGCTCGACGGCGGTTTTATCCGGCGCCTTTGAGATCATGCTCACAAGCGGCACGATAACCAGTCCGGCCAGCATGGTGAACGCGCCGGCGTTGATCGGCGACTGCAGCAGCGCGGGGAACGAACCCCTGAAGAAAATATTGAGCGTCATCAGGGCGGTGCTGAATATAAAACAGCACCAGACGGACAGCCTGCTCGCGCGCTTCCAGTACAGGCCGTAGAGGAAAGGCGCGAGGAACGAGCCCGCCAGCGCGCCCCACGACACGCCCATCAGCTGCGCGATAAAGGTAATGCCGCCGCTGTACTGAATGATTGCGATCACGGAGGAAACCGCGATAAACACCACGATCAGCGCGCGGATAAACAGCAGCTGCTTTTTATCGCTCATTTTCTTTATGATGTGACCTTTAAGGAAATCCAGCGTCAGGGTTGACGCGGAAGCAATTACCAAAGACGACAGCGTGGAAATCGACGCCGCGAACACCAGCAGTATAACAAGCCCGATTATCACGTCGGGGAACCGCGAAAGAACGGTGGGGATGATAGCGTCGAATATAACGCCGCCGTTCGCGGCTACCGCCCCGGCGTCCGTCAGCTCGTCCGTGTACAGCCGCCCGAAGCTGCCGATAAAATAGCTGCCGCCCGCGATAAAGACCGCGAAAACCGTTGAGATTATCGCGCCCTTGGTTATCTGCTTCTCGCTGCGTATCGAATAAAAGCGCGCGACCATCTGCGGCAGTCCCCACGCGCCCAGCGACGTGAGGATCACGACGCCCAGCAGCGATATGGGGTCAGGCCCGAAAAACGACGTAAACACGCCCGGCACGGTCGCCGCCTCGTCGGCGCTGACGCGCGCGAGCGACTGCATCGCCGACGTGAAGCCGCCGTTGTCGCGCAGAACCACGGCGACGACCGTGACGACGCCGCCCAGCGTTATCATGCCTTGTATGAAGTCGTTGACCGCGGAGGCGAAGTACCCTCCGGCGACCACGTAGACGGCGGTCAGCGCCGCCATTGCGATAATACAGTAGACAAAGTCAACATTAAACGCCATCGAGAAAAGCCGCGACAGCCCGTTGTAAAGCGACGCGGTGTACGGGATGAGGAAGATAAACGCGATTGCCGACGCGCCGATCTTCAGCGCCGGTGATATGTACCTCGAGCCGAAAAACTCCGGCATCGTGGCGCTTTCCAGATGATTGGTCATGATACGGGTGCGCCGCCCGAGTATAAACCACGCCATAAGCGAGCCGATAAAGGCGTTGCCCAGCCCGATCCACACCGCCGCCGTACCGAAGCGCCAGCCGAACTGCCCCGCGTATCCCACAAAAACGACCGCGGAGAAATAAGTTGCGCCGTAAGAAAACGCCGAAAGCCACGGCCCGACGTTGCGCCCGCCCAGCACAAAATCGTTTACGCTGGACGCCCTTTTACGGAAATACAACCCGATAAAAACAGTGACCGCGAAGAACAATAAAAGCAAAATCAGAGATATGAACTGCTGCTGCATGACTACTCCTCCTCTATTTTTTTGATGGAGAAGCGTTTGCCCGGATATCAAAAAAGCTCCCGTCCCGGACAAAGCGCCCAAGGGACGAAAGCTAACGCTCCCGCGGTACCACCCTTATTACAGCGTGTAAACACTGTCACTCAATCGGGGTCCATCAACCCACAGCCCTTTAACGGAGGCGGCCCGGGTATACCTACTCAGCATTTCAATATACCGGCTCGGGAGTGTATTTATACGTGCCGTTACGGGTCCCGCTCACACCAGCCGCGGGATCTCTGGGCCGCCGTAAGGCGGATTTCCGGCTTCGGGCACGTCTTTCTCTCCGTCATCGCTGTTAGATATAATGATACCACAAGTTTTTCTCTCTGTCAACCGGCATTATCTGTGCATTTTCTATGAAAATTCCGCTTCACCCGACAGAATTTTTTTGTAATCCGCATAGTTTTTGGCCAGCAGCGCCGGAGTATCCAGCCCATACGGGCACTTGCCCCTGCAAAGCCCGCACTGCGTGCAGTCCGCTATCTTATTCATCATCGCCTGTGATTCCGGCGTCAGGAAGCCCGCCGGCGGCGCCCTCCTGATCAGCAGCGACATACGCGCGCACAGGTGTATCGTTATCTCCGCCGGACACGGCATACAGTAGCCGCAGCCGCGGCAGAACTCGCCGGACAGCTCGCGCCTGTCGCGCTCAACGGTCGCCTCGCGCTCCCCTGTCAGCTCCGGCGCGTCGTCCATATAGCTCAGAAACTCGTCCAGCTCGCTTTCGCGCTGTATGCCCCATATGGGCAGCACATTATCATACCGCGCGATATAGGCAAACGCCGCCGCCGAATCCGTTATCAGCCCGCCGGCCAGCGCCTTCATCGCCAGAAAGCCCATGTTGGCCTCCTTGCAGCTCTTCACCAGCTCTATTTCCCCGTCGTCCGACAGATAGCTGAACGGGAATTGAAGCGTCTCGTAAAGCCCCGACGCGACGCACTCGCGCGCGGCGCCCAGCACATGGTTCGTGACGCCGATATGCCTGATTTTACCCTGTCTTTTGGCTTCGAGCATACACTCGTACATGCCCGTGCCGTCGCCCGGCCTGTAGCAGACTGACGGCCAGTGGAACTGATATATATCTATATAATCCGTTTTGAGCTTTTCAAGCGATATATTCAGGTCCCTCCAGAACTGCTCGGGCGAGCGCGCCGCCGTTTTCGTCGCAATATGTATCTTGTCCCTCATGCCGCCGAACGCCAGCCCCAGCTTTTCCTCGCTGTCGGAATACGCGCGCGCGGTATCATAAAACGTCATCCCGCCCTCATACGCTTTGCGCAGTATCCTCACGGCGGTCTCCGTGTCCGCGCGCTGTACCGGCAGCGCGCCGAACGCGTTTTGGGGCGACGTGATCCCCGTGCTTCCCAGCGTAACTGTTCTTACCATGCTATATACCATCCCTTTCAAAATATTTCCCGCACATTCCGTCTAACGGGCAGCCCCCGCACAACGGTTTTTTGCGGCAGTGTTCCTTCGCGTTTATAACGATCATCGCGTGAAAATTGTTGTAAACATCCGCGCTCCGCGGCAGATTCTCCTCAAAATAAGCCTTGACCGCCGCGTAGCCTCCGCCCGCGTCAATCGGGTATCTCCCGCAGAGCCGGACGGTATAGGCGTCGATTACAAAGGTCGGGAACCCGAAAGCGTAGAGCAATATCGAGTCGGCGGTTTCCGGCCCTATGCCCTTCACCGCGAGCAGCTCGTCCCTCAATTTTCCCGGCGGCTCCCGCTGAACGTCCGCCGCGCTATAGCCATATCCGGCAAACCACGCGGTCACCGCTTTCAGATACCCCGCCTTCTGGTTGAAAAAGCCCGCCGGCCGTATTATCTCCGTCAGCTTTGAAAAATCCGAGCCCGCCACGGTTTCCGGCGAGAGGCTGCCGCCGAAGTTGGCTATCGCCTTCTCGACGTTGCCCCATGCCGTGTTCTGGGTCAGCACGGCGCCGACGATAACTTCATAGGGCGTTTTCGCCGGCCACCAGCGCAAATCGCCGTAACGGGCAAGCAACGTTTCGTAAATATCTGTAATCCCGTTTTTCATGCTATCCTCTCATCAGCCGCTGCTTAATATCCCACAGCTTGCGGGAGAGGTCCACATAGTATAAATGCGGATTTTCAAAGCGCTTGACCTCGTCCCACAGCAGCCCGACCTGCCGCGCGCAGCAGGCCCGCGCCTCGGCGACGGGCGGCGGGTCGTATACGCGCCTGCCTCCTTTGAATATGGGCACTTGCAGCTCGCGCGCGGTGAAATTCGTCAGGGTCTTGGTCTTCCATGTCGCCGCCGGGTCGAAAATGGTCAGCTCGCCGCCGTCGTCGATAACCTCGTCATAGACACAGAGCTGGTCGGCCAGCGCCATGCCGCTCTCCCTGTCGAACAGGCGGTAGATTTTCTTGAAATGCGGGTTGGGTATTTTGCCTAAATTCTCGCTCAGTTTAATTTTGGGGACTATCCCGCCGTTCTCCTCTACCGCCACGAGCTTATAAACGCCGCCGAACACCGGCTCGGACTTCGAGGTTATAAGCCTCTCCCCCACCCCGAACACATCCACCTCGGCCCCCTGAGTGATAAGGTCGCGGATAATATACTCGTCCAGCGCGTTCGACGCGATTATTTTACACTCATAAAGGCCCGCGCCGTCCAGCATTTTCCGCGCCTTTTTTGAGAGATAGGCGATGTCGCCCGAGTCAAGCCGTATGGCGAAGTTTTTTATTCCCCGGGGTATAAGAACCTCCTTAAACGCGCGGATGGCGTTGGGGACGCCGCTTTTCAGCGTGTTGTACGTATCCGCCAGCAGCGCCGCGCCGTCGGGATATAATTCGCAGTAAGCCTTGAACGCGTCGTACTCGCTGTCAAACATCTGCACCCACGAGTGCGCCATCGTGCCGCCCGCCGGAACGCCGTAAAGCCGTCCGGTCAGCGTGCAGGACGTCCCCTCGCAGCCGCCGATAAACGCCGCGCGCGCGCCGTTCAGCGCGCCGCTGGCGCCGTGCGCCCGCCGCGCCCCGAACTCCAGCACCGCCCTCCCCTGCGCCGCGCGGACGATCCGGTTGGCCTTTGTGGCTATAAGCGACTGGTGGTTCAGCGTCAGCAGCGCGAATGTCTCGATAAGCTGCGCCTCGATCACCGGCGCGCGCACCGTCATCAGCGGCTCGTTAGGGAACACGGGCGTGCCCTCTGGCACGGCATATATATCGCCGGAAAATTTGAAATTTTCCAGATATTTAAGAAATTCACTGTCAAATATCTTTTTTCCGCGCAGATATTCAATGTCCTCCGCGCCGAAGCTGAGGTTTTCTATGTATTCTATAAACTGCTCCAGCCCCGCCGTTATGACAAAGCCGCCGCCGTCCGGCACACGGCGAAAGAAAACGTCGAAGTACGTGTTCTTATGGCTCAGGCCCGTTTTCAGGTATCCGTTGCCCATAGTCAGCTCGTAATAATCGCAGAGCATAGCGAGATTGACGGTCATGGCGTTTGATTCTCCTCTTCAAGGTACTGCGCCGGTGTCAACACCTTTGGACGCTCCAAATTAAGACTTAAAAAATGGTCGTCGCCGCTGATTATCACATCCACTTCCTCAAGGATCGCGGCATTAAGTATAGGGGCATCCTTGGGGTCGGCGATAGACGCGCCGCCGCGCGGGGCTACCACCAACGCATAGCCGAGGGACGTTAACAGCTTATCCAGTGCTTGAATGTGCTGAGGAAATTTGCGTCCCACAACGTCATAACACTCCGCCACAATGTGATCGCACAGCAAAAGCTCATGGTTCTCGCAGACCTCGCGCACAGCGCGGGCAGGCTTGGAATTTGGATTATACACGGCAGAGATAAGAACATTGGAATCAATCATAATCCTCATTCACTTTTGTCCCCATACCGTAACCGCATAACATCCGCGAGGATTTCATCCTCGGGATACACGCTTCCGGCCACAGCCCGCTGCGCCTCCCCAATGGCTATAAAGGATGTGTTGTTTACCACAATCTCCCCGTTTTCTTTTTGATAGAACAATATTTTATCGCCCTCTTTAAGTTTCAGGACGCGGCGTATCTCCACGGGAACGGTTACCTGTCCGTTTGCCGATACTCTCGCTAAATTCATATTCAACCCCCCAGCTTCAAGAATCCTTGAGATTCTATATTTCAGTATACACCTAAACGGCAAACAAGTAAACATAAAAAAATCAAAATCAGCCAATTGGCTTTACCATGCCTTAGAAAAGGCTGATATTCGCTATCTCATCTTCTTCTAATCTAATTTTAATCTCGAGATACCTTGACAGGCGAGGTATCTCATGTTATTATATACTCACCTAGGGAAAATATTAAGCGAGGTGAGATACATTGGCGATTACATCCGATCTGATTAGAGGCCACACGGAGACAATAATCCTTGCTCATCTTTACGGAGGCGAGAGCTACGGCTACGAGGTCAACAAGTCCATCTTCGACAAGTCTGAGGGGCGCTATGAGCTGAAGGAGGCCACGCTGTACGGGGCGTTCCGCAGACTGGAGGAGACCGGCTGCATATCGTCGTTCTGGGGCGACGAGGCCACCGGAGCGCGGCGGCGGTACTACCGTATCACGGACAAGGGGAAGAGACATCTCCGCGACAACACCGCCGAATGGGGCGACGCGAAAAACCTTATTGATACTCTTATAAAATATGAGGAGGGGCAAACCAATGAATGAGCGCATTAAGGAGCATGTCGAAAAACTTTTCCTCGGGGCGCCGCACACGCGGCAGGCGGCGGAGGTCAAGGAGGAGCTGCTTGCGAACCTTCACGCGAAGTATGACGACATGATAAGTCAGGGCAAGGGAGAGGCCGAGGCCTTTGACAGCGTTATCTCCGGCATAGGCGACATCCGTTCGCTGCTGGGCGAAACGCCGCAGTATGACACGCGCGAGGTCAGCGAGAAGCGGCATAAGAGCGGCACCATAAAATCTGTAGCGATCGGCTTGATGATCTGTTCACTCGGGATTCCGATACTCTTGACCGGAATTTACACCGGCACTTTGCAATGGCTGATCATACCGCTGGCGTTTATCAGCACAATAGCCGTGTCGGTGGGGCTGCTGATATTCGCAAAGTCAATCGGCCCGAAAAAATATGTTAAGGGAGATGATACATTCGTGGAGGAATACAAAGAGAAGGTCAGCGGCAACAGCCGCGACGCGAGATTAAAGAGCGCGGTTTCGTCAACGCTCTGGACGGCCGTGCTGGTCATATATCTGGCGGTAAGCATTATCACATGGGCGTGGCATGTCACATGGCTCATCTGGCTCATCGGCGCGCTGGCGCACAACATCATAAGATACCTGTTAAGCGGCGGCACGGACGGCGGATACAGGGGCCTCGTCAATTCAACCATCTGGCTCGGGGCGCTGGTGCTGTACTTCGCCGTCAGCCTGTCGACCGGCAGCTGGAGATGGTCATGGCTGATCTTCATTGTCGCCATACTGATACATCAGCTCATAAGGCTGATCGACGTCTGGAGGGAAGCGGAATGAAAAAACTCATCGCGGCGATATGTATAGCCGTCACGCTTATAATGGCGGCCGCGCTCACGGTCATACTGGTCATGGGCATAAACGGCAAAAGCATATTCAGCAGAGACAACAATACATCTAACTGGAGGTTCGGCAGCGTGAGAATAGAAGCTTTTAACATCGGCGGCAACGCCGTATTAGTCAAAGAGGACAGTATTTCCATGGGCGACATAACAAGCCTGGAGCTGCTCAGCGACATGAGCTCGGTGTATATATCCGCCACCGACGGCGACCGGATGACCGTGCGCCAGTACAGCTCCTCAAGCCTTGACCCCGACGAGATATTCGACCTGCGCAAAGATGGCGGGCGCGGGCATTTGACCGTTGACGCAAAGCGGCGCCGGATCAGGATATTCGTGTTCAACATCTTCAGCGACGAGCGTATCGAGGTAGATATACCGAGAAGCTGGCTCGGCGACGTGGATATGCGCGGCACATCCGGCGGCCTGAAGCTGCGCGACGGCTTCGAGTGGGGCAACATCAGCATGAAATACAGCTCGGGCGGCATAACAGCGTCAAAGGAGCTGAAGGGCGCGAACATCTCCGTTGAAGTGACCTCCGGCGGCGTTAATCTCGCGGACAACATCACCGCCTCCGGCACGGTCTATATAAAAAGCAGCTCCGGCGGCATAAAGACCGAGGGCATCACGGCGAAGTCGGCCGATATATCGTGCAGCTCCGGCGGCATCACCGTAAGGGGCGCGGTCACGGCTGACGAGGTTTACATGAAAACATCGTCGGGCGGCGCGTCGGCTCGGCTTATCAACGCGGGCAGATTCAATATCGAAAGCAGCTCCGGCGGCATAAAAATCGACGAGCTTAACGGCCAGGGCAATGTGAGGTGTACCTCCGGCGGCATCAGGATACTGCTGCTCAACCCGACCGGCAATGTCGAGCTGAGGGCCTCGTCCGGCAGCATCAGGGCCGACGTGCCGAGGGACCTGAGGCATTACGTCAGCACAAGCGCCACCTCCGGCAGCGTAACGGTCAACGACCGTTAGGGCGCGCCGCCCACCCCCGCACCCCGTAGGGGCGACCGTCCCCGGTCGCCCGTCGTTTTTTGCGGGGTGTGGTGGTTTGACGGTTACGGGGACGGCGCGATGAGGACATCGCGCCCTACGAACGGACGCGCAATGCGCGCCCCTACAAATCCGTGCCCCGCACCCTGTAGGGGCGACCGTCCCCGGTCGCCCGTCGTTTTTTACGGGGTAACGGTGATTGTTGTACGGCGCGGCATCCCTGACGCGCCGTGTATATTCCACGCCGCGCCCTACGAACGGACGCGCAATGGCCACCCCTGCAACGCCGCGACGGCGCAGTCGGTACGACGGCGGGCGACCGCCCCCGGTCGCCCCTACATGGATACCCCCCCCCGCATATTTGAAATCTGAAACTTTATGCTTGAACTGCCGCCTCCGATGTGGTACAATACTCTAAAATCATTGTTGTATTCGGAGGTTCGTTATGGCTGACGTATTCATAGAGCATCTGGTTGCTAAGAAAAAAACCGGTTCCGCGCGGCTGAAGGGCATGGCGTATATCTTCGCGCTGGTCATTCTCATTGCGGTAACTCTAATGGTCGATATTTTGATCATGCTGCTGCCGGCGGCGGTCATCGGCGGGATATGGCTGGTGTTCAGGCTGATCAGAAACCTTGACATGGAGTTTGAGTATATCGTCACAAACGGCGAGCTGGACATAGACCGTATCGTCGGCCGGCGCAAGCGCAAGCGGCTGCTGACGATACACTCACGCTCCTTCGAGATCCTCGCGCCGGACAGGCCGCAATACTTTTCGGAGTATGAGCGGGCGGAGTTCAAGCAGCGGATCGACGCGTCGTCAGGCGCCGGCGCCCCTCGGTTTTTCGCCGTCGGCCCGTCAAAAGAGGGCGGCAGACTCCTGCTGTATTTCGAGCCCAACGCCAGAATGCTCGAGGCGTTCAGAACATACAACCCGCGCGCCGTAAAACAGTGATCGGCATTGACCTGCTGGAAATTTCCCGCATGGAACGCCCCATGCGCAGCAGGCGTTTCCGCGAGCGTGTGTTCACGGAGCGCGAGCTTGACTATCTCTCCGGCCGCGGGCTGAGGAGCGCGGCCGGGCTTTTTTGTGCGAAGGAGGCGCTGGCCAAGGCGATGGGCGTCAATATCTGCGCCGCGCTGAAGCTCATTGAGATCGGGCACACGCCGGAGGGCAGGCCCGTCGTGCTGAGGCCGGAGGGCTTCGAGGTGTCGATAACGCACACAAACGGCATCGCGGCAGCCGCGGCTGTAAAAACGCCCGCGTATGACCGCGCCGTTTCACCGTGACGGCATAAATATTTTTCGGGAGTTTATTATGACGGAAATGCTGGAAGAAATGGGCGCGTTTTTTAACAGCCGCGCCGAAAAATATAACGCGGTACACCTTGAGCATGTCGGCGGAATTGAATCCAAACAAATAATCGCCTCATTTCTGCCCGAACACACGGAAACCGTTATTGATTTTGGGATAGGCACCGGTTTGGAGCTTGAAGCGATTTTCAGGCGCTTCCCCAACGTTGAGGTAACAGGGCTGGACATCGCGGAGAAAATGCTGCAACTGCTTATAAAAAGTTATCCCGATAAAAAAATAAATATATATTGTGAAAGTTATCTTGATTATGATTTCGGGGTTAGCCTTTATGACGCCGCTCTGTCGGTAATGACATTACATCATTACGACCACAGGACAAAGACCGGTCTATACCGTAAAATATATAACTGCATCAAGCCAAACGGCGTATATATCGAGTGTGACTATATGCTGCATAAATATGAGAACGCCCAGGCAATGGAGGATTTTTATTTCTCAGAATATAAACGTTTGAAGGCTGAACAGGGTATAACCGACAACAGGGAATATCATTACGATACGCCATGCACGGTAGCCAACCAAATAAAAATGCTTTTTGACGCGGGCTTTGCAAGCGTTAAGGAGATGTGGCGCAAAGAAAATACCGTTGTGATTACGGCTTATAAATAAGTGTTATGGGCGCTTCTATAATTCCCTTGTCCGTTATATAATTGGACAGGGAGGGGTTTTATGAAAAAATCAACATACCTTATCATCATATTATGCCTGCTGCTGGCGGCGTGCGGCTCCGGCGCGGCCGAGGGCGGCGCGGAGCTGGTGCGCGAGAAATACAGGTCGCCTGTAAAGCTGGCGGCCAACATAACGGCGGATTTCGGCGACCGCGCCGGCGTTTACTCGATAATCTATGAGCACGCGCAGGACACCGGCGTCATAACCATCGAGAAGCCCGACGAAATTGCGGGCATAAAGGCGACCGTCGGCGAAGGCGGCGGCACGCTGGAATACGACGGGCTGATACTGGAAACCGGCAAACTGGCGGGCACGGCGCTGACGCCAATCGACGCGGTGCCGACAATGCTCGCCACCTGGTCGGGCGGCTATATGACGGACGCCGGCACCGAGCGGCGCAAGGGCATAAGATGCTACCGCCTGACATATTCGCAGACGATAGACGGCGCGGTGGTCGAGCAGCAGGCGTGGTTCGAGATGGAAACGCTGGCGCCTGTGTACGCCGAAACACTGGTTGACGGGAGGTTGGTCATCAGCTGTGAGTTCACTGAACTCTCTTGACGGGCGCGTATGGGCGGAGATCGACCTCTCCGCCCTCGAATATAACGCGCGCAGGATAAAAAGCGCGATCGGCGGCGCTATGCACATGGCGGTGGTCAAGGCGAACGCCTACGGCCACGGCGCGGTCAAAGCCGCGCAGCGGCTCGGGCGCTGCGGCGCCGACTGGCTGGCCGTCGCGTGTCTGTCCGAGGCGCTGGAGCTGAGGCAGAACGGCATAAAACTCCCCATATTGATAATGGGCTGTACGCCCGCCGAGCACGCCGATATGCTGGCCGATAACGGCATAGCGCAGGCAGTGTTCGACTTGGAGTACGCGAAAGCGCTGTCCGGCCATCTGACCAAAAATTTACGCGTGCATATAAAAGTAAATTCCGGCATGAACAGGCTGGGCGTCACGACCGCGCGCGAGGTCTCCGAAATCGCGCGGCTCAGGCATTTCATACCCGAGGGGATTTTCACCCATCTCGCCGAGGCGGACAAGCCCGGGTTTACCGGAGAGCAGATCGCGGCGTTCAAAAACATACTCAAATTGGTTGACATAAATTTTCAAATAACCCATTGCGCAAACAGCCAGGGTATGTTATACTGCAAAGAGAGCCTGTTTGATATGGCGCGCACCGGCATCGTTATGTACGGCGCCGAGGGCGATCCCTCGTATAAACCCGTTATGCGCGTTTGCGCGAGAATAGCGCAAATTTCACGTATCGGCGCGGGACAGGCAGTCGGCTACGGGCGCGCGTTCACGGCCAAGAGCGATATGAAAATCGCCGTGGTCGGCGCGGGCTACGCCGACGGGTATCCGCGAAGCCTGTCAAACAGAGGGCTTGTTGACTGTAACGGCGCGCTTGCGCCCGTTATAGGCCGCGTATGTATGGACATGTTCATGGCGGACGTTTCGGCGATACCAAACGCGAAGGCGGGCGATACCGTAACCCTGTTCGGCTCGGAAACGCTCAGCGCCGTGAGAGCGGCGGAGCTTGCTGGCACCATCTCATACGAGCTGCTGTGCGCCGTCGGAGGAAGGGTTCCGAGGATTTATCTTTCAGATAAATAAATACCGCCGTGATTAAAACACGCCGCCTTGGGGTAACATAACCACGAGGTGATACCCGTGGAGGAATCCTATAATCCGATCTATAACATTTCGCAAATGCCCAAGGAGAGCGCCGTCAGACGCGGCGACATCTATTACGCGGATCTCAGCCCCGTTGTGGGCAGCGAGCAGGGCGGCATACGCCCGGTGCTGATAGTTCAGAACAACGTCGGCAATAAGCACAGCCCCACGGTCATAGCGGCCGCCATTACATCACAAATCAATAAGGCGCGTTTACCGACGCATATTGAGCTGAACGCCCGGACCTACGGGCTGTCGCGCGACTCGGTCGTGCTGCTCGAGCAGGTGCGCACACTGGACAAGCGCCGCCTTAAAGAGCGTATGGGGCGGCTCGACGACGATCTGATGCATCAGGTCGATTCGGCGTTAACGGTCAGCTTCGGCCTTTAAGCGTACATCCCGCTTGCGGGGAGCAACCCCCTTAACGGACGCGCGGCACGCGTCCTTACATAGTAATCACAATATTTTCATCATATTATTATGGAGGTTCTAGTTATGGACAAGAGGAAATGGGCGGTAGGCGTAACCGCGTTTTTACTGGTCGCTCTGCTGCTGGCCGGATTTGTCGCGTTCGCGTCGGACACCGGCTCACAGGCCGACCCCGCGGTGTCGCTGAGCTACATAACCGAAGAGTTCCAGCCCGCCATCATGCAGAAGATAGACGAGATCGTCAGGCTGCGCGCCGACGAATACGCCGCCGATATGAACCGGCGTATTAACGACATGGCGTCGCAGGTCGGCGGCGGCGGCGGCTCCGTCGACGCGTCACGGCTTGTTGACGACGCCGGCTTCATCAGCGCCGTTGTCGCGGCCGTTATAGAGCAGATGCCGCTTTCATCCGTAGGCGGCGGCGAGGCCGGAGGTATGCAGCGGGTTGACGTCAAGAACGGCGGCACGGTAACGCTCGAGATCGGCGCCGAGGTCGTATTGAGAATCGGCAGCGCGACATGCGTAGCCGGCGGCACGCCCGGGCTCATCGACCTGACGACGGCCGGCGAGCTGGCCAACGGCAGAGCGCTGGAGAAGAACCGGCTCTACCTCTGCACCATCGCCGGCAGGGGCTTCAAGGCCACCTCCGACGTGACGGTGTTCATCCGCGGCGGATACACTGTCAGCAATTAAACGCGCAATAATACCCTGCCGCTGCGGGGCGTGATGACGGCATCGCGCCTTACAGCGGCAGTGCGTCGCAAACGACGTCGCGCAGCGTGACCGGCGTCACGGTACAGGCGCGCAGCTTTTCTATAAACGCGAAGATCCCGTCCGCGCGGGTGGTGAGGTCAAGCGCCTCGGCGAAGCCGTCCGGGCCCGCGACGCGCGCGCCGTATATCTCGCCGACGGCGTCGCCCTCGCAGTTAAAAATATCCCTGACGACGACGGAATAATTGACGGCCGCGCCGTTAACCTCGGCGGAGCCGGACGGTATCAGCCTTGTGTGCTTCCTCTCCATTACGCGCCCCTCCTTAATGATTTCAACATTATCAAACCACAAAAGGGGCGGAAATCAAAGCAAAAAAATCTTACATTATTCGACAAATGATAACGCGGCGTATTATATTCGCGGCATACGGGCCGGCGGCGCGTCGAAATTTGCCGAATATTTCATTCTGTTATATGTTTTATGTAATTCTGGCAATAATTTGACATTGAAAGCCCGGGCACTTTATGTTATCCTCAGCTTGAGGTGAAAAAACCATGAGGATTAAGATGTCGCCGGACGCCCGGTACATATTGCGCGGCGGGTTTATGGTAGCCAACGCGCTGATGTTCAGCTCGGCGCTGTTTCTGTACAAGGCGCTGCCGCTTGGCGGCGATACATACGAGTTCTTCGCGCTGTCGGAAACGCTGCGGCAGATATGCTCCGCCGTACTGTTTTTCGCGGTGTTCGGCTCAGCCTACGCTGAACAACGTGGTATAAAACAAGGCAGAGGATAAATCCCCTGCCTTGTTTTTTTGTTTATTTTTATAAGCCGCTATAACTTTTTATTAACGGAAAGAAAACCGACACCGCTCAATATTGCGGTAATAGCGCCAATCCATGCCGCAATACCTATGTCGCCGAACATCATACCGCCGAGCAGCAGTCCAATCGCTCCCACGACCAGCAAAATAATTCCTATGATTTTCATGTTATTTCCTCCTATTATTTTATTATTGTGAATTTTACCTCATGTTCCTTTGAGAAAATTCCGAACTCAACGTAGTAATCTCCGTCGCCGTCATAAAGAAATGCCATTACAGCGTTTTGAGTCGCGCCCGGGCGCATTTGTCCGGCTTCATCAATACCGTTATCAACATAATGCGAAATATTGCTTAGTGATAATCCCTTTGAACCGAACTGTTTATACTGAATAAAGCTGAGCGAGTTTGTTTCGTCACCGATGTTTTTAACGGTAATAGGTATGCTGAAAACATCTTCACCGTGATATTCGCTCCATTCATTGTCAATAACACTCCATTCAACAGTTGAACCGAAAGTTATTTCCATGCTGTCAAATTCAAACGTAGAGCCAAACGTCAACTCATTCGGGGCGGGTTTTGGGCTTGCCGTTTCGGCAGGCTGCGATTTTTCTTCTGCCGCAGCCTCCGGTGTTGCTGCCGACACCGTGGTCGGCGTCTGTGCCGTCACTCCCTCTCCGCAGCCAACCATCACCAATATAATGATTACTGCGAGAGGGAGCAGAATACCTTTTTTCACTGGCCATCACTCCATTTCTAAAATTTCGTCAATTATAACATACTATTTTCAATTTGTCTACTATCGCAGACTATTTTTTTCTTTTTCTTGCTAAACTTTAGTAAGGAGAGTGTCTGCGATGATAGAATTTAATAAATTCGCCGCGGGGAAAACCGTGCGACGATTAAGGAAAGAACGAAGACTGTCACAGGAAGTATTCAGCGGGCTGACAGGCATTGCGCGAAGCCATTTGGCCATGATAGAGGTCGGGACAAAGCAGCCGAACTTTGAAACTATCTGGCGCCTTGCGAACGCTTTTGACATGCCGCCGCATTTGTTGGTTGAATATATCGAGAAAATGGCGGAAGAAAAAAAATAAGGTCGGGGATAAATCCCCGGCCTTGTCAATCTCTTAAATTTTCTCCGCCTACTTCTTATTGAATATCCTGAATATCGACTCAAACGGATCCTCTTCCTCGACCGGCTCCGGCGCGGGCTCAGGCGCGGATTTCGGCTCCTCGGCCGCGGGCGCGGCGACGGCCTGACCGCCGACCGCGACGTTCGCGGCGGGCTTCGAGAACAGCCCCAGCGCCTCGTCGAGCTTGCTGTACTGCTGCCCCTCGTCAAAGCCCGTGGCGATGACGGTGACGCGGATCTCGTCGTCAAGCGACGGGTCGAACGCCGCGCCGAAGATAATCAGCGCGTCGCGGTGCGCCGCCTGCTGCACAAGCGTACACGCGAACTCCACGTCGTCCAGCCCGAGGTCGATGTTGCCGGTGACATTTATTATAACGCCCTTCGCGCCGTTGATCGAGGTCTCAAGCAGCGGGCTCTGAACGGCGTTTTTAGCCGCGGCCTCGCTCTTGCCCTTGCCGGCGGCGCGCCCGACGCCCATGTGGGCGTATCCGGCGTCGCGCATGACCGTGCTGACGTCGGCGAAGTCGAGGTTAATAAGCCCGGGCACCTGAATGAGGTCGGATATGCTCTGCACTGCCTGTTTAAGCACGTCGTCGGCGATCTCAAACGCGTTTAGGAACGTTATCTTCTGATCGGTGACATGCTTCAGGCGCTCGTTGGGAATAACCACCAGCGAATCGACGCGCGCGCGCATCTCCTCAATGCCGCGCTCGGCGGCCTCCATGCGGCGCTTGCCCTCAAAGCCAAACGGCTTCGTAACAACGCCGACGGTGAGTATGCTCATCTCGCGGGCTATATCCGCGACAATCGGCGCGGCGCCCGTACCGGTGCCGCCGCCCATGCCGGCGGTGATAAACACCATGTCGGTGCCCTCTAAAAACTTGGCTATCTTCTGGCGGCTCTCCTCGGCGGACTTGCGCCCTATCTCGGGGTCGGAGCCGGCGCCCTTGCCGCCCGTCATTTTCTCTCCGATAACAATTTTTTCGGTGGCGTTGGAATTGTTCAGCGCCACGACGTCCGTGTTGATAGCGACAAAATCCACGCCCCGCACGCCGCCGTCCATCATACGGCTGACTACGTTGTTGCCCGCGCCGCCCACGCCGATTACCTTTATACTGACAACAGAATCCACGCTGTTGTCCATCTCAAATGGCATACCGTACCCTCCTGATCTTTCGTAAGGTTTATATGTAAAGTATTTTCACTTTCCCGCCCGGCAATCTAAACCTACGCTACTTTACACACTACATACTAACTCTTTTTTACGGTTTAGTCAAGTCTTTAATTAAAAAATTTTGGAAATCCCCTATCTCGGCACAAAGCGCCCCACGCGGCCGCCCTCCTCGGGCAGATAGATGGTGCCCGCCGCGTTCGGCTCCAGCTCCTCATTCACATAGTGCTCCAGGCGGTCAAGCTTATGCCCGAGATACTCGGGCAGCCCCACGACGACATTGAATCTGCCGAGATATGTAAAGCTGATGCCGCGCACGGTGTCATACTCTATGGTGTCCGCCGTTATGCCCCGGCCGTCAAGCAAATCCAGCAGCTCCAAAAGCGGCGCCACCTTATACTCGTTGCCCGCGCCGACCTCCATGCCCGTGCCGGTCAGCGGCACAAGCAGATTAAGCCCGGTTATCTCCGGCAGCGCGGGCCTGTCCCTTGTCACCTCAAGCAGCTTGCCGCGCCTGTCGATTACCCAGTATTCGCTTCCGCTTCTCAGCTGGGCCAGCGCCGTACACTCCGTCAGCTCGATGCTCACGGTCTGCGGAAACCTCACCCTCACGCTCACCGTTTCGGCGTATGCCTGATCGGAGAGTATCGCGCGCCTTGCCGCCCTCCGGTTAATATAAAAGAGAAAATCGCCGTCGGAAACGCCGGACAGCGACAGAATCTCCAGCGGGTCGCACTTGACGGCGCCGTTCACCTCTATGCTGCGCACCCTGAAGAACAGGCTCGCGCCGAAAAAGACGACCAGCATTATAATCGCGGACAGAAAGATGCCCGCGGGCCCGCGCGCGCGTCTGCGGCGCGGTCTGCGGTGACGTCTTCTCGGCGGCTGCCGGTATTGCTTCTGCCTCATTTGTAAGTCCTCCTTGGAGGGGGTATCAATCGCCCGCTTGCGGCGCCCCTATGGGGTTCTTGTTATATTTACGCCCAGCGCGGTCAGGTTCTCGGTCAGGTTTGCATAGCCTCTGTCTATATGCGTCAGATGCGAGATTGTCGTAACGCCCTCGGTGCCCAGCGCCGCCACCACCAGCGCCGCCCCGCCGCGCAGATCCTCGCATTTAACGCGCGCGCCGTACAGCTTATTCACACCGAACACCACCGCCACGCGCCCCTCGATACGTATATCGGCGCCCATGCGGGCCAGTTCGCCGACATGCCGGAACCGGCTCTCGAAGATATTCTCGGTGAAAACCGTCACGCCGCCGGCGCGTGTGCATACCGACATCAGCGGCGACTGCGCGTCGGTGGGAAATCCCGGATACGGCATCGTGCGCACGGGCCGCACGGGCCGCAGCGGCTTATACCGCTTCAGGCTTATCGCGCCGCGTCTTGCGGATATTTCGCATCCGGCCTCGCTCAGCGCCGAGAGTACGGCGGAATTGTGTTCGGGCACGGCGTCCTCAACGGTTACCCGCCCGCCGGCCATGGCTGCCGCGCAGAGGTATGTGGCCGTCTCGATCCTGTCGGGCATAACGCGGTGTTCCGCGCCGCGCAGCTTATCCATACAGCCGTTTATGCAGACGGTCGAGGTGCCGCCGCCGGTTACGTCGGCGCCCATCGCGCGCAGATACGCCTGAAGGTCCTCTATCTCCGGCTCGCGCGCGGCGTTCTTGACCGTGGTGACGCCGTCGGCGGCGCAGGCCGCGATCATGATATTCTCCGTCGCGCCGACGCTGGGAAACGAGAGTATAATCTCCGTTCCGGTCAGGCGCGACGCCCTGCAGCTGATATCGCTCCCGTTCTCGCTCAGCTCGGCGCCCATGCTCTTCAGCGCGGCGAGATGCAGGTCAATCGGGCGCGTGCCCAGCTCGCAGCCGCCCGGGCGGCTCATATCGGCGCGTCCCGTCCGCGCCAGCACGGCGCCGAGGAAGATAACCGACGAGCGCATCTCGCGCATCAGCGCCTCGGGAATGTCGGCGCGCGTCACGCCGGAGGAATCGACCGTGACCGTGCCGTCCGCGTATTCGGCCTTACAGCCCAAATGCCGCAGAATTTTAAGCGACGAGCGCACGTCGGCAAGGTCCGGGCAGTTCGTTATCACGCTGACATCCCTGTTCAGCAGCGTCGCCGCCAGTATCGGCAGTATGCTGTTTTTTGCCCCGTGGGCGCGGATCGTCCCGCTGACGGGGCCACCCGTAATGTTAAGGACCGGCATAGGCAGTACCTCCGTGTTAACACTTCGGGTTATACTATGCCGGCTGAGCGGAAAATGTTAAAACTCCATTATTATCCGGTAAATCCGTTCGGCGGAGTCAAGCACCGCAAGGCCTTCGGCGGCTTTGGACATACGCGCCCGTTTTTCCGGATCGCCCAAAAGCTCGCATACGCGCTTATGCAGAGCTTCGGCGCCGCATTCCGATTCGGGGATTCTCACCGCCGCGCCCGCGCTCTCCAGCACACGCGCGTTCGCGTCCTGATGGTTATTCGTGACATTCGGCGACGGGATCAGTATCGCGGGCTTTGCCGCCGCGCACAGCTCCGCGAGCGTTGACGCGCCCGCGCGGCAGATAACAAGGTCCGCCGATGTCATGACCGCCGGCATATCGTCGATAAACTCCCTCACCCTGTCCCCCGCCTCACGGCTCATT